>JAZRQR010000196.1:0-1136 GCA_045650025.1 Eubacteriales bacterium | reverse complement strand
CGTCTCTCTTGACTTCTTCTATCCCAGAGATGACCAGGGCAATATCTGCACCAATCTGTTCATGGATGCCATGTGTATTCCCACATGCGCCAAGAACAAGGAGATTGCCGAGGCATACATCAATTTCATGCTCAGCACCGATCTTGTCATCGACGGTGAAGCCTGCGACGTCGCCCGCGCAAATGCGGAGTATATCTACTACGCAACTCCCAACAGCGCAGTTTATGAGAATCCCGAATATCAGGAAGCTCTTGGTAAGGGTGACGAGGAATGTGACTATTACGCAAAGCTCTATCCCGAAGGATTCGATTTCAAGGCTTCGTACGAAAAATACGCATATGCCAACCTGGATACAGAGTTGCTTGCTTACATTTCGGATCTCTGGCTGGATCTTAAACTACAATAAAAACAAGAGCCGCGCATGCGGCTCTTTGTTTACGAGGTGAATATGCAAAAAACGATTCGTTTATTTGACCGTGACAGTTATATGCAGGCGTTTGACGCCACGGTGTTGTCTTGTACTGCCGAGGGAGAACGCTTTGCCGTCGTGCTTGACCGGACCGCATTTTTCCCAGAAGAGGGCGGACAGAGTGCCGATGGCGGCACGCTGGATGCGGCAAACGTCCTTGACGTGCAGGAGCACGACGGAGTGATTGCGCACTATACCGACATGCCGCTCAAGGTAGGCGAGACCGTGCACGGCAGGCTCGACTTCCCTGCCCGCTATCTGCGCATGCAGATCCACTCGGGCGAGCATATCGTTTCGGGGCTGATGCACAAAAAATACGGATTTAGCAACGTGGGATTTCACCTGGGCGGTGAGATCACCATGGATTTTGACGGCGAGCTGACGCGCGCGCAGCTGGACGAGATCGAGGACGAGGCAAACCGCATCATCTATGCAAACCTAGCGATCACGGCAGAATATCCCTCGCCTGAGGTGCTTGCGGCAACCGAATACCGCTCCAAGCTGGATCTGACCGAAAACGTACGTCTGGTCACGATCGGTGAATACGACGTTTGCGCTTGCTGTGCGCCGCACGTCAACCGTACGGGAGAGGTTGGCATTATTAAGCTGCTTGATGCTATAAAATACAAGGGTGGCGTTCGTATACACATGCTTTGCGGCTTTGACG
>JAZRQR010000195.1:0-6670 GCA_045650025.1 Eubacteriales bacterium | reverse complement strand
CACAGAACGACATGGCTACGACCCGACTTCTATAAGCAGCTGTACGACATAGGCAAGGACATGCTCAAGGGCTTATGGGAGGGCATGGAATCGCTCGGCGGCTGGATTTGGGACAAAATCAGCGGATTTTTTAATAAAACCATTGTCGGAGGAATTAAAAAGCTGCTCGGAATCGCCAGCCCGTCGAAAGTATTCGCGCAAATGGGCGCATTTAGTGCTGAGGGCTACGCTGTAGGCTTTGAAAACCGCATGAAAGACGCTAAAAAGGGAATATACGACGCTATGGACTTCGACCCGACCAACCCCCGCCCGCGCCCCTCTGGAGGCTCTGGCGGCTCTGTGGGAGGCGGTCGCGGCGTCGTGTACTTTACCCAGAACAACTACAGCCCGAAAGCGCTCAGCCGCGCCGAAATTTACAGGCAGACGAAAAACGCGGCAGGGCTCATACCGCAACCGCAAGGAGGCTAAAAAATGTATTATGACTATAACCTCACATGGGAGAACTGGAAGGGCAGCCGCCTCGATCTGACAGACGTGCGGGGCGGCATATACCTCGACAGGGTGGAGGGGCTCTCGCCTGTAAAGGCTGAGCACTCTGCCGCCTCGTCGCCGTATGTTGACGGGGCAAGGCTCAACAATGTGCGCATAGGCGTCAGAAATATAGTTATATATTTAGAGCTGCACAGAAACGTAGAAGAAAACAAGGCGCTGCTGTATCAGCTTTTCAGGAAAAAGAAAGAGGGCACGCTTTACTACAAAAGCGCAGCGAGGGACGTCTATATAAAAGGCTATGTTGAGGACATAACGCCCGACCAGTACAGCAACCCCGTGACAGTGCAGATCGTTGTCGTTTGCTTTGACCCGTACTTTATCGACGCGGAGGCAATCGTCTCTGAGATCGCGCGAGACATTCCCAGACTACACTTTAAACTCGCATTGACGGAGCCCCGCCCTTTTGGAGTTTACAGCGAGAACATAACGCAAACGCTGACAAACGACGGAGACGAGCAGCTCGGCATGTTGATACACATCTATGCAAGCGGCAGAGCGGAGATCCCGAAAGTTTACAACGACGAAACGGGGGAATTTTTCGAGCTCGGCATTGAGCTAATGGAGGGCGACGAAATAGTCGTAAATACAAAGCACGGAGAGCACGCCGTGACCCTTAAAAGGGCGTCTCAAGAGTTTAATATATTTGTCGCGATCACTCGCGGCAGCTCGTGGCTACAGCTTGACGTCGGGCGGCATACTTTCGGAGCCACAGCAAGCTCAGGCGCCGACGCGCTGCGCTTCACACTCTTAGCAGCGGAAAGGTACGAGGGCGTATGATATTTAATATATTAAATTCAAATCTGGAGCCCCTCGGAGACATTGACAACGCTATCAGCTCAATATGGGACAAACACTACCGCGACGAGGGCTACGTGGAAATATATGCAGCAGCCACGCCGCGCTCTGTTGATCTCTTGAAAGAGGGGCACTACATCACGAGAGACGACGACGAACACGTCGCGCGTATTTACTCAATAGCGACAGACACGACAGAGGACGAGGGCGAAGTCATTGTGGCGGCTGCTAAGTTTGCGCACTATGTCCTCGGGCGCCGTATAATCTGGAACACGACGAGTACGGAGGGAACCGCCGAGGCAGTCGGGCGTGCTCTGATCGTTGACAACTGCATAGCACCAACCGACAGGCAAGGCAGACCAATGACGGAGCGCATTATACCAGAGATAGAGCTCGGGAAAGAGAGCGGGCTCACCGACAAAATGGAGGCGGCACAGGTCAGCTTTGAGAATTTACTGGCGTATGAGCTGGAAATATGCGCCACTTTCCACTATGGGCTCCGCGCTATAATGAACACAGATAATTCAAAAATAGCTATAGAATTTTACAAGGGGACAGACCGCAGCTACAGGCAGGACAAAAATGCTTTTATAGTTTTTTCTCAAGAAAACGAGAACCTGCTCGGCTTTTCGTACAAGTACGACGAGAGCACAAAAACAAACGCCGCGCTAATAGGTGGAGAGGGCGAGGGAATCGACAGAAAGCTCGCGCAGATCGGTACCGCCTCTGGGCTCGATCGCTTCGAGGTATTTGTGGACGCGAAAGACGTCACGAGCACAGTCGAAAGCAGCGACGGAACGAAAACAACGTACACCGCCGCGCAGTACAACAAGCTGCTGGAGGAGAGAGGGCGGCTCAACATGACGCCAGCCTCGGAGAGCTTCGACGCTTCAGTCGATCTGACGCGCAGCTATCAATACAGGAGAGACTTTGACGTCGGCGACATTGTGACGATATACGACCAGCACACGGGCGTATATGTAAACGTGCGGCTCATGAGCATGCTCGAGACAGAGGACGCGAGCGGCTACTCTTTGACCCCTACTTTTGCTATTGATTTTTAGGAGGCGCCAAAAATGGAAATTTTTAATATTATTTGTATGTCGATCGCTGCCGCCTCCGCGCTGGCTGCTGTTGTCGCGTTCTTTCAAAACCGAAAGAAAGACGCAGTGCAAGAGACACAGACAGAGGCGGCAAACGATCGGGAAACCTTAGCGGCTCAAGTGCGGCTTGAGGCTAACCTCTTATACATCAAAAACGGCGTGGACGATATAAGAATCGACCAGAAAGCACAGGCGGCAGAGCTCAAAAAGGTAGAGGAAAAGCTGGCGAGAATTGAGGAGCACAGCAAAGAGCAAGACAGGAGACTGGACAGGCTGGAGGGAGTAAACAATGACTGACTATATTTTAACGGCGTGCGGGCTTGTTTTATTGGCAGTAGTGAGCTATGTGCTCGTGCCTCTTATCAAGAGAGCGGGCTCGGCTTTTACAGCTCAGATCGAGGAGAAAACGAAAAGCGACAAGCTGGCGCAGGGCGTACAGCGCGCGGCTGACATTGTGGAACAGGTCGTCGTGGCGATCTCTCAGACGTATGTCGACGATCTGAAAAAGTCGGGCAGCTTTGACGAGGACGCACAAAAGCAAGCGCTGCAAATGGCAAAAGAGGCGGCTGTGGCGCTGATCTCAGACGAGGTGCAGCAGCTTATCAGTGAAAACTATAATAATTTTTCCGACTGGCTGCTCTCTGCTATTGAGGCAGCTGTCGCATACAGCAAATGGGAGGCAAAACAGTGAGCGTAAAATATAGATTTTTCAACGCAAAAGCAACAACCTCGGGCGGCGTGACTACATACGACAGAGAGTACGACAGCAACGACCTGACAGACTACTTGAAAAGATTTTTTACTGACGGCGTATTCATGGAGCCCTCGAACGCGCTGCAAATTCTTGCAGCAAGCACGGGGCTCGCTGTTGATCTGCAAGTCGGCGCCGCACTGATTAAAGGGTGCAGCATTGAAACCGACGCAGCTGTGCGCTTTACTCTCGGGGCGGCGCATGCGACGCTGCCACGCATTGACCGCATTGTCGTGCGCTGGAACATCAGCGACAGAAAAATGGAGTTTGCACTCAAGGCAGGAACCGCAGCAGCTACGCCGCAGGCTCCTGCACTGACCCGCACGGAATATGTGCACGAGCTGAGCCTTGCGCGCATTTATGTCAGCGCTGGAGCCTCTACTCTGACACAGTCGAACATCACCGACGAGCGGCTCAATGCTGAGGTATGCGGGGCAGTAGTGGCAACTGTGCAGCACGTTGACACCACTACAATTTTTAACCAGTACCAGCAAGCGCTCGACGACTTTCTGCGCCGCAGCGCTAACAGTATAACGGCGTACTGCTTGTATCAGGAGTATGTGCAGGAGACAACCTCCAGCGCGGGGCAGACTGTCGTCGCAATCGACAGCGCAAAAATTCCAGACTTTAACGTCGCCACCGATATAATGCAGGTATATGTCAACGGGGAGCGAATGACCCCCAGCGAGTACACTGTCGGCAGCAGCAGCGTGACGCTCGCGAGCGCTCTCACTGCTGGCAATATTATCATGCTTGTGTGTGTGAAGTCGATCGACGCAACAGGAGCAGACACACAGAAGCTCAGCCAGCAAGTGGCAGACCTCTCGACAAAGGTCGCGCAGGTCAGCAAGCGCGTGTATTATGCCACGGGCACAAATGACAATATAGCGCTCTCGGATCTCGCCTATGCTTTTTATGCAGGAGAGGGAGAATTCGCAAACGTAGGCGCAAACGATCAGCTAAAAATCGAGATCGTGGGAACGCTCGGTATCAGCGCGCCGTACAGCGGAAGCGGCACGAGCTCAGCCCCCTATATTTATTTTGACTTTGGACGCCCGAGCCCGAACTCTCGCAAGCTGATGTTCGATTTTACCAGCGCCGATCGCGTCAACGTGGCAGCTACAGGCAACTATGCAAACATTTTCGGCGGCGATCATGTGAACGTCACGGGCTTGCAGCTTTATGCTACAGGCAATTATGTGAACGTATTCGGCGGCAGCATGATAAACGCAGACGACTGCGAGCTGTACGTCACAGGGCAGCTTGACGTCTCTGTCAGCTACACAGGCAGCGGCACCTTTACAGACGTGCGCACCAGCATTACAAGCGTCGGCGGGAACGTGTTCTCGTTCCGTTGCTCTGGCGACGTCGTGTGCACAGTCACGCGCGGCGAGCACTACGCCTTTGCAGGCACCAGCGGCAAGGAAAGCGTAATTTTTTATATTGCAGCAAACCAGACCGACGCAAAGCTGCTGCTCACGAACGTGCAGGCGCTCAAGACGACGCGCTCAGGCTACTATCAAACGAACGCGATCAAATGCAACAGCGGATACTGTACCGCATGCGGCTGCATTGTACACACTGCGCCCGCATTTTACAGCACGACGAACTGCCTGCATTATGGCACGATCGTCGACACCTAAAACAGCCCATTTTTTACCCCTCGAGGGGCAGCTCTTGCAGCTGCTCCTCTTTCTTTTTTTGTTGTTTACAATTTATTTACAATTCGGCAAAAGTCTGTCCACCATATACCCCCGAGGGTATGATATAATATAGACACAGAACAGGGGAACACCCCAGAGAACGAAAGGAAAAAACACAATGACAAACCTCAAAAAAGACCTTCAAAAAACTGTCAAGAAGTTCCGCGACACCCTCCCCGATTATATAGACTGGTTCGGCAATACGCGCCGCCCTGAGTACCCGAAAGCAATGCTAACAGGACAACAGGCAGCAAAAGGCACAGCTACGATCAACTTCGGACATAACTGCGAAGCCAACCACAACAAGCTGACCGACTTCGCAAGTTCCGACGAGTTCAAAGTATTTTGTGAGAAGCACAGCATAAAGGTCGGCGACAAGGAGATCAACTCCGACAACCGCGTGCAGCTCCGCATATACTTCTGAACCAAAAATCACACCAAGCCGAGGGTGGCGGCTAAACCGCCCAGAAAAGGAGCAAGCAATGAGAGAGCTGCAATACATCAGGACGGACAAGAACGGCACGAAATACTACCACGACTGGAACTGCCCGCGCTGCGGAGGCGCTGGGCGCTCTGACAAGTGGTGCATGACTGGCTACGAGTGCTTTGAATGTCGCGGCACTGGCACAAGAGCAAAGCCGAGAATAATCAAGGAGTACACGCCAGAGCACAGGGCGAAGCTCGACGCGAAAGCAGCGGCAAAACGCGACGAGAAAAACGAAAAGCTCAAGGCTGAGGGCTACCTCAACAAAGCCAAAAAGTACGGCTTCAACGAGAACGGCGTCGGCTACGTTTACACGGGTAACACCTACGATATCAAGGAGCAGCTGCGGCAGGGCGGCGCAAAATTCAACGTAGAGCTGCACTGGATCAGCCCTCGCCCTATACAGGGCTATGAGTGCATAGAGATCGCAGCCGCCGACGTGTTCCACTTTTTCGAGGGCTACGGCTGGGACTTGAGCTACCCGCTGTGCAAGGAATGGAAGCGAGAGCACGGGCTCAACTGGTAACAAAATAGCCGAGCGGGGGCGGCACACTACCCCCGCAGGAAGGAAAAAACACCATGAAAAAGCACATGCTGAAAGTTTATTTTCACGCAACAGAGACGCTATCGAACGGCAAAGAGCAGACACGGCTCCACGCGGTATACATGCCGCGCAAAGACGAGCAAACGGGGCAGCACATAACCCGCGAGCAGCAGATCGAGAGAGGCACCGAGGCGCTCAAAGCTGCGCACTATTACAACATCAGGTACGGCAGCACAGTCGACACTATAATGATTTTTGCATAAGGAGGGGCAAAGACATGAAAGCATTAAACTATTTTCTCGCTGCGCTGATCGTTCTCGCGCTGTTTTTCTGCCTCGGCTGCGTCGGAGGGTATGAGGCGTGAAAACTATCGACCCCAGAGCTGCTCGCTCGCTGTGGCGGCTCTGTGGCGGTCATGTGGGCGTCATTTTACGCGATCGAAAAGAACAGCACGAAAGGAAACAGCAAGGAATGACAAAACACACGCTGACAGACATGCGCTGCCCTGTGTGCGGTCGCAATTTTGTGCCAGCTGCGCTTCACATCTACACAAAAGACAGTAAGACCTTTTGCAGCTGGGGCTGTTATAACAAATATTTGACGGAGCAGGAGCTCAAAAAGAGGCAATACAACAGCGAAGCAAGGAGGAAAAAATGAAAGACGCACAGCGCCGCGCAAAAAACGCATATAAAAAGAAAATAACGCGCATTTTTTTAGAGCTGTATCAAACAGACGAGG
>JAZRQR010000194.1:0-7625 GCA_045650025.1 Eubacteriales bacterium | reverse complement strand
AAAAAGAAAAAGCCTTGCTTGCACAAATTACACCGTAGGGGTCGACGGTCTCGCTGCGGCTCGGTCACGCCACGGCTCTGACAGCCGCGAATGGGCTGTCATTCACTACCGTGTCGCCGCTTCGCTACCTCGGCGACCCGCCATAACCAAATTTCGGCAGAGATATAACGAACCCCGACAGACCTTAAAAATCTGTCGGGGTTAATTTTTGTTTTCTGCGGATCAATTTTGGGTCTTAACTTAGTAAATTACTGCTTTGTTGCCCAATGCACATTTACCTTATCGCCATACATAGCCTTTACTCGATTTTTGGCATCAGCCTCAGATTTTGCATTTACAAATTCATACTGATTTCCAAGTTTGCCAACCCAAGTAAACATAACTTTATAAGTATACATTAAACACGCCCTCCTTTCGCTAATTAATTAATGGTATCTATCTGATCAAACTCATCGTCATCATCACCGAACTGATACAGAGATTGGCTAAGAGTAGAAGAAAAGCACAGTGATTCCTCTTGCGCACCACACCCGGCACCCCCCACACGGACGCTTAGCCGAAGCAAGGTTGAGAATGGCGGGATTATACCCCTGTGCTATGAGCTTCTCGGCAACATCCATGCAGTCGGCATTTACACATCCGGTTACGGTGGACTCATACACAGTACCCAGGTTGCTCACGTCAAAGGGCTTACGATAGAGCTTCGCACCATCAAGGAATGCCTTATGATCACCAAAGTGATATTCCGACGCTGTCGGAGTGATATTATCGCTTACGCGATAGTGATATTATATTCGCCTTGAACATCCAACGCGCGAAGCGCATATCACTGCCAAAGGCAATATCACGCACTTGTGCATATCACTCGCCGAAGGCGAATATCACTGTGATTTGCCCTGCAAATCACCGCCCACCGCGGTATCCACCGCCGCCACCGCCGCCGGGACGTCCGCCACTACCGGGGCGGCTGCCCGAGGAAATGACGGTGTGCGTGACGAATTTGCCCACCACGCGGTCACTCTGATGCGTCAGCTCCAGCTTGGCAAAGCGGTCCAGCGGATAGGACTGCGAGGGATTCTTGCGCTTATAGCTTGCCGAAATGCTCGACACGCCAATACCGCCCGCAATGCAGCCGATGATCAGCGCCCCAATCAGAATCAGCGCCCACGAAACGCCGAGTCTGCCCGCATATGCCTCGGCAGTCAGCTCTGCAAACGCGCAAATACCCGTCGCCGGGTCACCGTCCTTGATGTGATAGTACACGGTGCTGTCGTCCAGTATGTAGTCGATCTCCTTTTGGTTGATCTTGGCATACGCATCACCATACGTATACATGTAATAATTGATATCAAACGGCGTGTACTCCACCACCAGCAGCACAAAATCGGTGCCCGAGCTCAAGCCGTACTCGGCAAGGAAATCCTCGCCCCAATAGCTCTCGCTGTAATTGGTGGCAAACACGTACACGCAAACCGGAATGCCCATTGCCTCGCGCGCCTCTGCCAGAGAAGCGTTGATCTCCTGCTCCTGCGCGTCGGTGAGCCGGTCGTCCTTGTCGATCACGTTTGCAAGATAATCGGGATAGGTTTGTGCACTCGCACCAAGGCTCAGCACGCCAAACAGCAGCGCGCACAAAAGCACCCCTACAAAAATTCGCATCATTTTCATAGCAGCACCCACCCCAACGCAAAGACTGCCGCTGCGACCACCGCCGCAATGGCGCAAAACGTGCCAAACAGCTTGAATTTACTGATGGGCAGCTCGCCGTACACCTTGCCGGTATAGCCGTTCATGGCATACTTATACATCTGCCCTGCCTTGTCGCGATAGGTCAGCACCCATACAGGCATGAGCGCATATTCCCAATGGCTTTGGTGGATCTGCAGCTTCGGGCGCGCACGCGAAACCTCGCCCTCCATGGTGTTGCGCAGCAGCCTTTCGGCATAGCCCTCCATGCGCCCGCGCACCTCCTCGCTCAAAGCATCGCGCTCAATATCGCGCTTCTTTGCCACAAAGCCGGTCAGATACGGCGCGGAAAACTCCTCCAAGGATTCGGACGGGTACGGCAGCACGCCCTCCAGCATTTCCTTATCCTCGGTGGAAAGCGCACCGGTCACAATGTCCTCAAAGTGGATCTCGCCCTCGCGCTCAAATTCAAGTCTGGTGGTTTCGGTGTACTTCATATTGCCCACGATCCAGGAGCGGATGCGCGTGCCCTCTGCCTTCATGGCAGCCGAGCTGTCCGCATCGGTCACCCAGAAGGGATAGTACACACCCGTGATCTTTTCCACCTGCTCAGCGGCGAAATAATCGCGCGGCACAAAGCGGTGACTCTTGGCATATTTCAAAAACCTTTCAATCGCCTGCTGCTTACCGAACTTGAACGGAATGATGCGATCGGGGCGGAATGCGCCCGAAAGCCCCTCCGAGAGCACCACGGGATTGTGGCAATAATAGCAGAAATCAGCAACCGTTTCGCCGTCCGCCATGACCTCTGCGCCGCAGGAGGGACAGTAATACGCGCGCATCTGCTCGCGAAACGCCTCGTCCATCTGCTCGCGCTCGCGTGCCTTTTCGGCACTGCCCGCCGCGTCCAGCTCGCCCTTAGCGAAATCCGAAAGGCAAAATTCGCAAGCAAATCTGCCCTTTTCGGCATCAAACACCAAGCCCGCACCGCAGTTTGGGCATTGATACGTTACGGTGGATTGTTCCATCATAGCACTCACTTACGCGCGCTTTGCACCGCACTCGGGGCAGAATTTGCCCGCGCCCGTGTTCTTGTGACCGCACTCGGTGCAGAACCATGTGTCATCCTCGGGTCTCTTGGCGCCACACTCGGAGCAGAACTTGCCCGTGTTGATAGCACCGCAAGCGCACTTCCATCCGGCAGGTGCTTCGGGCTTTTTGGCACCGCACTCGGGGCAGAATTTGCCCGTGTTGATAGCGCCGCACGCACACTTCCAGCCGTTTGCCGCCGCTTCTGCCTCTGCCTTCTTCTGCTCGGCATCGCGTGCGATCTGCGCCTGGTTGGACTGGCTTGCCGCCGCCATAAAGCCGCCGCCCGCGTTCATGCCGATTCCCATGCCCATAAATGCCTGCGCGCTACCGCCCTGATTGCTGCCCGCAGCCTCCATGCCGCGCGCCACCGCGCCCTGCACGTAGCCCTCGCGGATAGCCGCATCGCCCAGCATAGCGCCCTGATTGCGCATGTTGATCAGTTTCTTGCTTTCCTCATCGTAGGAAACGCTGGCAATGCCAACGCTGAGCACCTCCATGCCGCGCATTGCCTTCCAGTCGCCGTCCAGCTCGGTTGCCATGTACTGCGACAGCTCGCGCGACTTGCTTGCCACGTAGGAAATGCGGATTCCGTCCGCAGACATGCGGTTGATGGCTGCCTGCAAAGCCTCCAAGAATTCGGACAGATACTGCTCGTTAATGCTTTGGATCTCTACGCGGTCTGCGTTCTTGGGCAACACCTCGGTATAGAACTTGATGGGATCGGTGATCTTGATCGAATACGTACCGTGCGCGCGCAAAAACAGCTCGGCATTATAGAAATTGTCGAAATAGTTAACGGGAGCGCGCGTGCCGAACTTGATACCCTTGATCTCCTGCAGATTGATAAAATACGCCTTTTGCGCATGCGAAGGCACACCGCCGAATTTTACACGCGCAAAGGTGTCCTTGAGTGCATCGCCAAACTCGCCGCCAAACAGCGAGGGAGCGCTGGAATTGCTGGCCTTGAAATAGCCGGGCTCGGCAGTATAGTCCACCACCTTGCCGCCATCCACCAGCATCATAAACTGACCGGGATAGACGTGAATGACCGAGCCGTTGGAAATGGTGTCCGCCGTGCCCTTTTTATTGTTGTTTCTCTTATCGCCGCTGCGAACCGAGACGCCCTTGGTAAACACGGTGCCCTCGCCCATGGAATCGGCTTCAACGACCTCCAGCCATTGATCCGCCAATGCGCCGCCTGCGGCGTGCAAAGCTGCTTTGATAATACCCATGTGTATTCCCTCCTTGTGTAAATATCCATTTCATCCGCCGCGCGGCGGATCTCACGTTTCCTTACGCGTTGCTACCGTACTGCAGCAGCTCCAGATCCTCGTTGTGCTCCAGTGCCCAGGTCACCGCCCAGTTGCCGGGGAACAGCAACAGATCGTTGCCGCGCACGTCCTGAATCCACTTGGTCTCAGCAGAAAGCTTGAGCTTCGAGGGATCGATCTCCTTGCCGCTCTTGCTGCTCACGTAACGAATGATGTCGTACGGGATCTCGCGCTGAATGTATCCCACGCCGTACTCGGACTGCATGCGGAATTTCAGCACGTCATACTGCAGCACGCCGACAACGCCCACGATCACGCGCTCCATACCCGAGTTGGGCTCAAAGAAGATACGGATAGCACCCTCCTGCGCGATCTGGTTCATGCCCTTGGCAAACTGCTTACGCTTCATGGAGTCGATCTGCTCCACAAACGCGAAATGCTCGGGGGTAAAGTTGGGAATGCCCTCGTAGGCGATCTTCATGCCGGGCTGACAGATGGTATCGCCAATCGAGAAAATGCCCGGGTCAAATACACCGATAATGTCGCCCGCGTACGCCACCTCAACACCCTCGCGCTCCTGCGCCATCATCTGCTGCGGCTGTGCAAGCTTGATATTCTTGCCGCCCTGTACGTGATAATATTCCTTGCTGCGCTCAAACTTACCCGAGCAGATACGCATAAATGCGATTCTGTCGCGGTGCGCCTTGTTCATGTTCGCCTGAATCTTGAATACGAATGCCGAGAAGCGCTCGTCGGTCGCTTCGATCTCCTGATCGCCCGCCATGTGCGAGAGCGGCTGGGTGGTCATCTTCAAAAAGCTTTCCAAGAACGGCTCAATGCCGAAGTTATTGAGTGCCGAGCCGAAGAATACGGGAGAGAGCTTGCCCGCGCGTACCGCGTCAAGGTCAAAGCCAAAGTCCGCCACGTCCAAAAGCTCGATCTGCTCGGTCAGATTTTCGCGCAGACGCTCACCGATCAGCTCGTCCAAGCGTGCGGTATCGTCAAAGTCTACGGCAATGCCCTGCAGACGGTTTCTGCCGCCGTGGAAGTTATCAAAGGTCAGGATCTGCTTCTTTTCGCGGTCGTAAACGCCCTTGAAATCCACGCCACAGCCAATGGGCCAGTTCATGGGATAGGTGCGAATGCCAAATTCCTGCTCCAGCTCGTCGAGCAGATCCAAGGGATCGCGCGCCTCGCGGTCCAGCTTGTTGGTAAAGGTAAAGATCGCAATACCCCGCACCGCACAAACCTTGAACAGCTTGCGGGTCTGCGCCTCAATACCCTTTGCCGCGTCAATGACCATGACCACGCTGTCGGCAGCCATGAGCGTACGGTAGGTGTCCTCCGAGAAGTCCTGGTGTCCGGGGGTGTCCAGGATGTTGATGCAGTAGCCGTCGTAGTTGAACTGCATGACGGACGAGGAAACCGAAATACCTCTCTGCTTCTCCAGTTCCATCCAGTCCGAAACGGCGTGCTTGTCGCTGTTCTTGCCCTTAACCGAGCCCGCGGTCTGGATCGCGCCACCGTACAAAAGGAATTTTTCGGTCAGCGTGGTCTTACCTGCGTCAGGGTGCGAGATAATGGCAAACGTGCGGCGTTTTTGAATTTCAAGTGCACTTTGTGTATCAATCATATTGCTTAAATCCTCTTACAAAAATAGTTATTCATAATATTATATCATGTTTTTGAGCAGAATGCAAGAGCTGGGCGCGGATTTGAAAAAAACAAAAGGGACTTTCTCTCCCCTTACGGATAAAAAGCCCCTTGATCTGATGCTAAATCAGTCTTGTTTTTTGTTTTTCTTGGCATCAATGATCCAGCAGACGATATTGGTGATGAGCGAAATGATATTGATCACCAAAAATGCGATGAACAGCGGTGCGGGCTGCTGCAAAAGCGACGATACCGACCAAAACAGCGCGCCCAGAGAGGTAATGATGCAAACGATCCAGAAAAAGGTCATGTTTTCTTTCATGTCATACCCTCCTTTAGCCTAAAAAACGCATCAGCATCATAATGGTGACGGTAATGATGGATGCAAGCGTGGCAAACATGGCGATTAAAGCGGGGGAAATCTTCATAAACGTCCTCCTGAGTATGAATTTGGATTGCTGTTTTCAGTATATCATAAAATGCTTGTTTTGTCAATCGCGGGAGGGCTATCGTGTTTTCGCGCCAAAAAGGGGCACGCGCTTGGTGCACGTGCCCCCACTATATTATTCCCCTAAAAACGCGGAAAGCTGCTCGGCAAACAGGTGCCCGAGCTTGATCTCGCTGAGCGAATCGTAATGCGCCATATCAGGGCTGCCCTCGGGCTCCCCTGCGCAGCTCAGCCCTGCCGCATTGGTGTCAATGACCACGTTGAGCGGCGATTTTGCCGCAACCGCATCCTTACCGCGATTGACGCCCTCGTAATACACCCAATACATGGGGTTGGCGGCAATGTGCGCATCCACAAACGCTATGCCCTGCTCAGCGGCGTAGCGCGAAAACTTCTTGCGCACGTCGTGAATGAAATTCTCCAGGTGCTTCTCGTAATCCTCCGAATTCTCAACCGAGAACGAGTCCGATTCGCCCTGCATCCAGCACATGCCCGCGATCTCAATATCATAATTCTTGTCGCGCAGATACTCCAGGCTGCACTCGACAAACGCCACGAATTGCTTGTAAAGATCGCCCGTCTGCCCTTTGCCGGAGGGCGAGAGCCATTGTTCAAACAGATTGGTGCCGCCCCAGGCGCACTTGATGATGAAAAAGGTGCGGTCGGGGTACAGCTCGTGCAGCTTTTCCGCCAAGCCCAGCTCGGGTCCAAAGCTGCCCTCGGGTTCGCCTTGCAGGGTTGCGCACTTGACAAAGCCCTGCGAGGTGCGCGGACCGGACAGATAGTTGATATACACATTGTCGTAGCCATTTTGGTACTCGGCATACTTCTCGGCAGACACGTTTTTCTGCAAATATGCATCCAGACTGCAGCCGGACGCGTTGGACTGACCGCCAAGTAAAATCACGGTTGCCTTTTGACCGCCTCCATCGGGCAGCGTGTCCGCCACGTCAAAGGTGATTTTGTGCTTTTGATAATGGAATACGCCCACCGCTCCGCAAATCAGCACAAGTGCCAAAGCCACCGCGCAAACGGAGAGCAGGATCTTTTTCTTTCGGGTCATAATTGCACCTCGGAATATTGTTGTCTTGGGGATATTATAGCACAGATTTGCAAGGGTGTCAAATTGTTTTATGGCGCAACTAAGACTTTGAGGCATAAAGTTTTTTGCGTCTTTTTCAAAATTCATTGCAAAAAGGCTTGACAAACTGCGAGAAAAGAGGTATAATATTGCCTGCGAGTTATGCAATGGCCGCTCGCAAGGTACGGAGATGTACTCAAGAGGCCGAAGAGGCGCCCCTGCTAAGGGTGTAGGCCGGGTAACCGGCGCGAGAGTTCAAATCTCTCCATCTCCGCCAAATAAAAACCGCAATTCCGATACAAAGGGATTGCGGTTTTTGTTTTATTGTGGTATAATAATTTCAGAAAGGCGGTGATTGTATGGAAATAACAATTTTTAATCGAGAACCGGATGT
>JAZRQR010000193.1:0-1148 GCA_045650025.1 Eubacteriales bacterium | reverse complement strand
CCCAAGGGGTATGTGATAAGTATCGTAAAAAGCGACCTTGCTTAAAGGTCGCTTTTTTGTGTGTTTGTTTGGCTTCTGCGGGAGCAAGCCCCCGCCCTACGTCCATATTTTTCAGATGCGCCTCCAAATTGTAGTTTGATTTTGCATAACTGCTCCAATTTTTGCAACAATAAGAGCATTACGTAAATATAAGGAGATTTTATGAGCGTTTTAACCGTTACCGCCACGGCACTGGCGCTTCCCTGCGCGTTTGCGCTGACGCGTGCGGGGCAGATCTGGCGGCACAGCATTGTGTCAAAGCACGGCATTGAGGAATGTCTGTACGTCACGCTCGGCGGCATCAAGCAATATATCCAGATCCGCGGGCAGGATTCTCGCAACCCCGTGATCCTGTTTTTACACGGTGGCCCCGGAAATCCCACCTCCTGCCTTTCCTACCATTACCAAAAGCAGCTGGAGCAGGATTATACCTTGGTCAACTGGGATCAGCGCGGCTGCGGGCGCACCTTTTACGCAAGCCACGGCAAGGATGAGCCCGTGAGCACCGAGCAGATCTTACGCGATCTTGACGAGCTGGTCGAGTACCTTTGCACGCGCTTTGGCAAGCAAAAGATCATCCTGCTGGGCTATTCGTGGGGCACGGTACCCGGCGTGCTGTACGCCAAGCTGCACCCCGAGCGACTGCATTGTTACCTCTCGGTCTGCCAATGCGTACACATTCTCTCGGGCTCGGTATATGCCGCCGCGCAGACAGCCGCCAAGGCACGGCTTGCGGGCAATACCGCGCGCGCAGAACGGCTGGAGCGCGAGATCAAGGACTTCTCTGCGCGAGAGGAGCAATTCTCCAAAAGCGGCTTTGTGGCATACGGCAAGCTGCGGAACGCGACCTGCTCCTACCAAAAAAATCCGTCCAGCAGATCGATGGCGGCGTATATCCGCACGGGTCTGCTCTCGCCTGACAGCCATTTGCTTGATCTGCGCTGGAAAATGCGGCAAATGCTTCTGCCGCACGCCTATTTTGCGCACCAATCACCGCTGATCTCCTATCTCAGCATGGAATTTGACCTGCGCCGCCTGCCGCCCTCGTTCCGCACGCCCGTGTATTTTCTGACGGCGGACGATGACCGCATCTGCCCTGCCGACATGAT
>JAZRQR010000192.1:0-37167 GCA_045650025.1 Eubacteriales bacterium | reverse complement strand
AAATTTGCACCGCACTTGGGTGTACACTGGATGATATTGTGGAAATCATTCAGGATTAAGCCTAGCTTATTGGAATTAATAGTAAATCGCATATAAATAATTAATTGAGGTAGGTGGAATGATACGAATAGCGACAGTTTTCAGTGGCATTGGTGCTCCTGAACAGGCATTAATGCAATTGAAAACTAAACATAAAATTGTTTTTGCCTGCGACAATGGCGAAAGATATCTCAAACAAACTCAAGAAGAGATTGAGGATATTATTCGCGAGAATCCGGATAAAACAACGGAGCAAATCGTGCGCGAACTGTATGACGGCACCAAAAAACCAAACAAAGTGAAAACATCATATTTCGCCAATTATGATATTTCTGAAAATAATTGGCATGATGACATCCGATATTTGGATGGAAGGCCGTATGCAAATCAAGTAGATATATTTGTCGGCGGTAGTCCTTGCCAAAGTTTCTCTACGTATGGCCATCGAAAAGGCCTTGAGGACACACGAGGAACACTGTTCTATGATTATGCTAGACTTGTTCAAGAAATAAAGCCTAAGGCATTCATTTTTGAAAATGTCACAGGATTATTGAATCATGATGGCGGGAAAACTTGGCAGGTGATTAGAGAAACTTTTGAAATGCTTCAATACGATGTTGAAATGTCGATTCTTGATGCACAAGATTATAATCTTCCGCAATTAAGAAAACGTGTATTTGTGGTTGGTATTCGACAAGATCTAAAATGTGACAAGTTCAAGTTCCCAGATCCAGTTGCCCTTACACATAAGAGTACAGAATATCTGGATTCTGTTGTTGACGATAAATATTATCTTGGCAAAAAGGGATTTGAATTTGTAACTCAGGTTGAAAGAAATGAACGTCGAGCACGAGTGAATCAAGACATCATAGGATGCCAGACAGCAAATCAACAGTTCAACTGGGTGGGTGACTTTAGAGTAGAAACACCTAAGCCACATCATTATAAGGACAAGCGTATCTATATAGGTCAATTCAATGGGCAGGATGCTGTTGCAAGAAAGATGACTCCTGCAGAATTGTTACGCTTGATGGGTTTTAAAGGCTTTAAAATTGCTGTTGACGACAATGCGATGTGGCGGCAAACGGGTAACTCTATTGCGGTGCCAGTTTTAAAGGCGGTATTTACTTCTGTGTTTGAAACATTAAAAACAAGTCGAGTTGATCCTTTGATGTTGGAGGACTAGTTATGAACGATTGGTATATCGATAGATCGAAAAGCTTTGTGGAAACCGATCTCCAAAAAACTATGCAAATCATTTATGATGTTGAGGTAGAAGGAAAAAATGCAGATGCTGCTATAATCACATCTCGCCTTAAATCTGCTGGAGTACGCGGCGTTTCCAAAAGTAATGCGTATGCAGCGCTTACGCGTTTTCGTGATCATGGACTAATTCGATTGGATAATACTGTTGGTGAGGCCACAAAGCTTTATATAGGTGGAAAACTGGATTTTGGTGAGTTGTTGCTTGATTTGTTTTTGAAGCGCCCAGCAAAAAAAGAGAATTCTCCAAACATTAAGCCATTTGTCCTAATCTGCAAACTTTTTAGTTGTATGATGGAGATGAATCTAGATCCGGATGACATATTCATTACCAAAGCGGAATGTGACGAATATCTTCTCCAGATTTGCAATTATAAGGATCTTACCTTTGAGCTGGTTGAGCAAATTATTGCTGAACGACAGTACTCAATGAACGATCATGTTTTAATACCTCGTCGAGATTTAGATGATAATGTTGCTGTCAAATACGGTATTTGGTTTAACGGTCTAAAAAACACTCCCTTGTTTTTGCCCTCCGAACTTAGGGATGTATTGTTGCCGAATCAAAAACAATTTGAGTTTTTTAAGTATGTGTCAGAAAACGCAGAAGAACTGGAAGTAACACCTACTGCAAGTAATAGCGAATTATATACGTATTATTGCAATGATCGTTTTGGCTTCTCCGAAATTTTGCCAAGTTTGATTAGAAATAATGTAACACTAGAAGAAGACGATGCAAAAGCAGTTTTTGAATACCTTTTTGGGTATAACGAACTTGCAGGCTTTGACTATAATTACTATTTTAAGTACAGTTGCTTTGGCGCATACTTTGCATTTATATCGGTACCTAAAATTGCAATTAAAAAGATTGCTGAAGATAATTCTAAGGTTGCTGAGCAACTGCTAAAATATCTTAGCAATTCGGGGGTCAATTATATGGATATGTTTAATAACAATGCATTCTTGATACAGCAAGAATCGCCCGTAGAGGATAGCGATTCTAATAGCGAGCAAATTGCCTCCCAGAGAGAAGCATTTAAAAAATGGATGGCAATTCGCGAATATGCAGCTAATACTATCGGCCACTATGTTAGTTCTATGAATGCTGCTGCAAAGCATTATGCGTTAGTAATATCTCCTATTACAAGCCTTTTCCAAATTAGGAGTATAGAGGCTTTCAATACAGTAGAAGCTCTCATTAGAAACCAGGATGACTTCACTGTATTTAATTCGCGCCATGCGAACGGTTCGCTTTCAGCCGGTATGACACAATACAGAGATTTCTTGTTGTCACCTGTTGCTAATCCTGTTTCTAAAGAGAATGTTACTGTAATTGATGAAAACTCCCGTTTAGAGGGAGCAGAGAATATTCTATATTATGGTGTTCCTGGTTGCGGAAAGAGTCATACAATTGCTCAACGCTGCAATGACGAGACACACATGGAGCGTGTAGTTTTTCATCCGGACTATTCTTATTCGGATTTTGTAGGACAAATACTGCCTCGAACAGATGGGACATTGATTTCGTATCCTTTTGTCCCTGGTCCGTTTACCCGAATTTTGAGAAACAGTTATGACAATCCTACTGAACAGTGGTTCCTGGTAATTGAAGAGATAAACAGAGGAAATGCACCTGCCATTTTCGGAGACATATTCCAGTTGCTGGATCGTAACCATGATGCCAAAAGTGGCAAAGTTGGAGAGAGTCGATATTCTATTACTAACTTTAATATTGCAAAATGGGTTTATGATGATGAAACTCATAAAGTGCGTCTTCCCAGTAACCTTTATATTCTTGCCACCATGAATACGTCAGACCAAAATGTATTCACTATTGATACAGCGTTCAAACGCAGATGGATAATGAAGTGTATTAAAAATGATATTTCTTCTGCAGAACATGCAAAATCCCCCATTTGTGGAGAACAGATCACTTGGGAGCGTTTTGCTACTGTAATTAATGAAAAGATTATAGAGTTGAATGAAGCGAGTCTTACTGGAGAAGATACCCGATTGGGCGCGTACTTTGTTACTCCTGCGGAACTTGAGGACGCCTCTGTGTTTGCAGAAAAAGTTCTTATGTATCTGTGGAATGATGCGTTCAAGTACGAGCGCAGCAAAGTATTCAAACCAGAATACAAGACTTTGGAAGATCTAATCATTGGCTTTGAAAAGGACAAATTTGCTGTGTTCAAAGAAAATATTTACTTCTAACTGAGAAAGAGGGTGATAATATGTTGGAGAAGTTTTGCTCGGTCAGCGACAAAGCTCATGTTGATGATTTTGTTGGAGTTCGCACTGTAAACGGCAGACCTGAAGTTAAATTTCCGCTTGGTTTTTCAATATCCAGTGATGACGAGCAAATTCGCCGAGATATTATTCATCTTTTGACTGTTCTTAGAGATTTTACGAAAAGAAGAGAGGGGAATGCGCCTCTCGGCTTTGAAAAAAACGAAATTGCGCTCCCCCTCTTTTCGTATCAATACATTATTCTGGACTATCTTTCGAACGGATATTATCAAGAAAAGGAAGTTCAATATACCAGAAGCAGCAAAGGAAAGATCAATTGGAAGAAAACCATTCAAAAAATTCAGCCGCAGCTCAGTGGTGGAAATGTAGTTTATCTTGAAAGTATTGCCAAGACTAATAAAATTAAAGAAGATAATCTTATTACACAAATCCATCAATACTGTGTATATGAAAGTTTTTTGAAGTTTGGCTGGTTATATATGCTTTCTACCAAACTACCTGTAAAGCCCCAAATCAAGTTCAATGACACGCTTTTTATATCCGTTCTTGAAAAAGCTTATGAGAACACGTTTAATATAGATAAAAAGAAGCTATTTAGAAGCATGATGAATATAATCATGCATAAAAAAGATGAACGGACCCATGAGGTGGATTTTGCTTTTGGTGTAGATCGATTTGAATATGTCTGGGAAAATGTCATCGATTATGTGTTTGGTGAAAGCAATAAAGAAGTTTATTTCCCACATGCCAGATGGCATATGGTTGGTGGTCCTCGCGGTGGTGTTCAAAGTAGTGCATTAGAACCGGATACAATCATAATAAGAAACGACAACGCATACATCCTAGACTCCAAATATTACAAATATGGTATAACATGGGATGTTAGAGATCTGCCGCATACAGATTCAATTCAAAAACAGATTACATATGGAGAATATCTCCGCAGTGCCAATTCTAGCGTTCCAACGGGAAGAAAAAAAGAATATGATGATATATATAATGCATTTGTGATGCCTTTTGATTGTGGTGGTACCCAAGAAAAGTATAGATTTATTGGTATTACTACTGCAGATTGGAAAGAAAGTTCAAGAAACTATGAGAAAGTAGTTGGTTTGTTGATCGACACAAGGCATTTAATAGAATCATACGCACGTTATAATCTATTAGAGATCGATAGAATTATTAAAAAAATCGAAGATGAAGTGAATAATTTCTCTCTGGAAAATCATCGGTAGTGCCATGCGCACCCCGATGATTTTTTATATATTTTCAAAATAATCACTACATTTTTAAAATGTATTAAAATTCTATTGACAAATATTGAAATATATGATAGAATACAATCGAAATATATTGAAAAGGAGTTCTGTTTTATGGAAAGTAAAAGAGATCGTTTTGTTAGATTAGCAGAAGCAAGAACCAACAAAATAATAGATATGCTCCGTTTGTTAGGAAACTGCGCTAATAAAGCCAATTATGATTACACAGATGCGGATGTCCAGAAAATATTTGTTGCACTGGAGAAAGAACTCAAGTTGGCTAAAACAAAGTTCGCGTTGGGTGAAACAGAAGAAAGCAAGTTTAAGCTGTAATTTCGGAGGTGAATGCAATGGCAAATACATGGAGATTTCCAATTTTGGATGATGGTGCTGAACAGGGCATCAATGACAGTGGCATCGCTACGTTTAAAGGTTCTGATCTTTATAACAACCTGGCCCGTGAGATTTGTCAGAACTCCCTCGATGCTAAGGCTGCAGGACAGGATTTTGTAATTGTTGAATTTAACAGTCTAACGCTTAAAAAGACCGACTTTGCTCCGCTTGTAGAACTCACTCAAGTTTTTAAGAATTGTAGAGCATATTGGAAAGAAAAAATGGAGCCCAAACTCAAGAGCTTTCTTGAAGAGGCTGAGGCCAAACTCGATGCCGAGAACATTCACTTTTTGGTAATCCGCGATTTTAATACTACCGGTCTTGGTGGTGCCAAAGCTCCTATGCAGCAAAGATCTGTTTGGCGGGCATTGACGCACTCGAATGGTGTTACTGATAAACCTCAGGGAAGCGGCGGTTCGTATGGTATTGGAAAAACTGCTCCTTATGCCTGCTCTTCTTTTAGAACAGTTTTTTACAACAGCTATGCTGAAGAGGATGGGATTAGAGCTTTTCAAGGTGTTGCCCGTTTGATTACTCATTTGCAAAATGGTGAGGCGACACAAGGAACTGGATTTTATCAAAATGCTTTGAGCAAATCCCCAATCTTTAGCGAAGATACTTGTGCGTTTAGAGATGTATTCAAAAGAGATACATATGGTACTGATGTTATCGTAGCCGGATTTAAGCAAACTGCTACCTGGGAAGAAGATATTGAAAAAGCAGTTATCAGTAATTTCTTCGTAGCTATAGCAAATCAAAAACTGGTTGTGCGAATTGATTCGTTAGAAATTAATTCAAAGAACCTGGGAGATCGTATCAAGTACCATGCTGCCAAAGAGGCGGCAAGTAGCGATAAGGAAAAGCGTATTACGACAATTCTTGAGTTCTACCATGCTATCACAAACCCGGATTACACCATTCCCGGTTCCATCATTGAGCAGAACGACGCGTTGCTATTTATTAAAAAAGATGACAAGTATAGTAAATCCATAGCTCAAATGCGTTCCATTGGAATGGTTGTCCGCACAAGACATCACAACATCTATACTCGCTATGCCGCAGTCATGATGGTTCAGGATGGCAAACTTAATGATTTACTTAAACGAATCGAACCGCCTACGCATGACAAATGGGACCCTGGTATCCTGGAAGATGACGCTGCAGCACAAGCCGAAGCAGAAAAGTATCGTCGTAATTTGATACGCTGGATGAACGATGAAATAGTAAAAGCCTGTCGCAGTGATACTCCTGACGAGATCGATCTTGATGTGGCTAAAGCTTATTTACCGTTTGACGAAGATGACAAGGACTTGGGCGGTGATGAGCCGGAAAGCGATATTTCTCCCGACGCAGCATCTTCTTTTGGAGCGACTACCGCCAAGAAACCCAATGTTCGCAAGGTGTCTCTTACTGCGAAAAAAGTTAAAGGCATTAAAGATGAAGACACTGATCCTCATAATGAAACCGGAGGAGGTCGCGGTCGTGGCCATGGCGGCACAGCAGATCCCAATGGCCCGGATGATGTAACAGCTCCAGTTCCAGGAAAGAAGTCTGTTAATGCTCCTAAGGTTATGCGGCAAAGAATTATTCAAATGCCAACACCTTCTCAGTATCGTGTTGCACTACGATTGGAAGAAGATTGTCCTAAAGCAAATATTGCTGTAAAGGCAATTGGTGATGATGGAAGAAAGGAAAACTTAACCATCGTTGAATACAAAATAGACAAGAAAAAACAAGCTGTAAACTCCACTCAAATGATACTCACTAACTTGAAAGCAGACACGCCGTATGAAATTTTCTTGACGCTGGAGTATTCGGAGAAAATGAAGCTTGAACTTCTGGTTTACTAAGGAGAGATGATTGTGAAAAAAACAAATATTAATTATCCGCATCCTGTCTTAAGCGCTTCAAATGAGGATTATCTTAGTTGCTCTTTTGACATCGCCTTAGTCAGCGATCCAGTAATCGAAGGAAATATTGCAACTTTCAAAGTTGGTTATGACCTTTTTTGTTATTCGCTAGAGGAATTGATTGCCGCACGAAAAGCAAAGGTTGTTGTTTATCTCGAGAGTGTTGTCGCAGAATTCCGTCAAATTCGCAGTTTTGATCCAGGCACCAAAGAGATAACCATTGAAATCAATAAAAACGATATCAATCAAGAAGTAGAAGTTCGTGGTTATATTATCGCTGCAGAAACACTTACTCCATTTAGATTGCCTGAGCATAATAAAGAGTTGATGGGAGAAGTTCCTTTCACGATTCGTCAAGGAGATATTCTTGCGGTTTCCGAACATTTTCATAATGTTCCGATTTTAGACTATGATCCGTTGGCTGATCGCCCTTCGATTTTTTCAGTGAGACAACAATTTGATCACCCCAACGAAGATGTTTCTGTGGACTTTCTTTCGGACCATAAAATTAAAATTTTGCTCAATAGCGAAACATATGAAAAATACCAAAAACTATACGAAGCCCCCGAACTGCGTACGGTGCTAGCCTCCTTCTTTGCGGCATCTGTTTTGGCGGATGTGCTTTCCTATCTCAAAAATGCGAACGACGAAGATTTGGATTCTGTGTCCAATAAGAAATGGTACTCTGTAATTCAAACTCGTCTTAGCACATTAAAGATTGATCTTAAGAATGAGGATTCGATGACAAAAGTCGCGAATCAAGTCCTTCCGCACATCTTCAAGACTTCTCTCGATTCTTTAAAGCAAGTGTTTGATGCGCTTATTCCACATGGAGGTGAGAGTAATGAAGGTTAAATACTTTAACGAATCCGGATATACACATTTGTTCGATAGTGTTTCGAAACACGCAACACTTTATGGATCCTCCCCCGACGGTGATTGGATCAAAAAAGAATTTGGAACTAGACAATTTTATAAGGAATCTCGAATTGATGTTGTATTGCCCACACTGGATCCTAATATGGGAGATTATGTGAATACGATCGCTATTCATGGTGCATTCAAAGATATTCTTACACCCAAGCAAGCTAGCAATCCATATCTGTGGTCTTATTTGGCACAGTGCGAATATTGGGGATATACTTCCAAAAGGTGGGCAAGCCCTGATATGTCTACAGATACTATCAAGCAAAGATTTTTTTGCTACACTGAGAACGGCAGCAGAATCGGTTTTCTTAGAAACTCTATTTCTCGGCTTTGGTGGGCGGGATATTTGACGTATCAAGAAGATACAATGGGAAATCCTTATGAGCTTACGCAACTTCTATATTCTAATTCGGATATTTTCTTACAGTTGCTGGAACGAAATTTTTCTATGAATAGAGAAGTGTGTATTGGCATTCTTAGTGCAATCAAAGAAATTAACGATGATCCATCTCTTCGAAACGTCGGAAAATCCCTTAAAACTGGCGAATATGAGTGGCGTGACCTATGTAAATATATTAATCGTTTTGGTGCAGTCACTTTGCTTGATGCATTGACAAGAGATGATATAAGGAGAATTTCTAAAGACTATATTTTAAAGCAGCGCTTGCAAGCAGCGTTATAATTATCTTGTCTAAATATCGTTGTTAGCCAAGAGCTTATGGATGTCATACACAAATATCCTGACTTGACGGTGTATTTGACGTTGTTCAACGCTACGATCGCCGAGGGAGAACCGCAGAAATTGGAGCATAACGATATACAATGGATCACTCCAAGCAAAATCCAAAATTACGACTTCTGCCCGGCAGATGAAGAAATACTTGCAAGGATTTGCGAGGTGTTCAAATGAAAAACTATGAAGTTGAAGCCCGCTCCCGCTGGGGTGCCACCGATGCCTACCGCGAGCACGAGCAAAAGACAAAGAACTATACAAAAGAGAAGTGGGCACAGGCAAATGACGGATTAATGGCGATATTTACCGAGTTCGCAGACTGTAAGCAGAGTGGCGCAGAGGTTGATTCTAACGAAGCACAGGCACTTGTAGCCAATCTTCAGGCACACATCACCGCCAACTATTACACCTGTACCGACGAGATCCTCGCAGGGCTTGGCAAGATGTACGTTGCCGACGAGCGGTTCAAAAAGAACATCGACAAGTATGGAGAGGGAACTGCAGAGTTTGTAGCAGGGGCGATAGAGATTTATTGCCAAAAATAAAGTTACCGAAAAATCCGAAATTCAAATAACAGCACAGAGAGGGTTTATGATGGAAAAGAACAGATGGTATAAAGATAAGGTATTCTATCAGATCTGGCCGCGGTCGTTCAAGGACGGCAACGGCGACGGTATGGGTGATCTTTACGGTGTGCTTGAAAAGCTCGACTACATCAAGTCGCTCGGATGCGATGGCATCTGGTTTTCACCGTTGTATCCCTCGCCCGGCGTGGATTGCGGCTACGACATTTCGGATTATTACGATATCGCACCCGAATTCGGCGGTATGGACGCCTTCAAAAAGGTGCTTGACGGCGCGCACGAGCGTGGCATGAAGGTCATTATGGATCTTGTTGTCAACCACACGAGCACCGAGCACGAGTGGTTCAAGAAAAGCCGCGAGAGGATCGAGCCCTATACCGATTACTATATTTGGCGTCCTGCGAAAAAGAACGGTAAGCTGCCCAACAACTGGGATTCGCTGTTTGAAGGCAAGGCGTGGGCATGGGATGAGGTGCGCCAGGAATACTATATGCACATCTTTGCCATAGAGCAGGCAGATCTCAACATGGACAACCCTCTTGTGCGAAAAGAAGTCAAGAACATCTTGAAATTCTGGCTGGATATGGGGGTTGACGGCTTCCGTGAAGACGTGATCACCTTCATTTCCAAGCCCGAGGGACTTCCTGATGACCACATTATGCCCGCGTCAAAGGGGATTTTCATGTTCAACCACGGCCCGCATCTTTACGAATATCTCGACGAATTCAAACGCGACGTTTTCTCCAAATACGACTGTATGACGCTTGCAGAGGCGCCCATGGTTTCCCCCAAAAAAGCGCTTGAATATATCACCGAGGACTCCTCGCAGGTGCTGGATATGATGATCCAGTTCAAAACGCAGGAGGCGGACTGCTTCTTCACCGATTTCCGCCATATGCCTTTCAGTCTGCGCAAGATGAAGCGCGCCTTCTCAATGTGGCAGAACGGTCTTGAAGGGAAGGGCTGGAATATGCTCTACATCGAAAACCACGACCATCCGCGAATGGTCTCAAGATACGGAAGTGAAAAGTACCCCGCTGAGAGCGCCAAAATGCTCTGCGCCATGTATATGTTTTTGAAGGGTACGCCCTTCGTTTATCAGGGACAGGAGATCGGAATGAGCAACTGGTATCCCGATGATCCCGCCATGTACGAGGATGTGCAGACTCGCTGGCAGTACGAAAACGTCGGCACGAAGCAATCCGCGAAGAAGCGTCTTGAACGCCTGTGGCACGGCTCACGTGACTCAGCAAGGACACCTGTGCAATGGGATGACAGTGAAAACGCGGGATTCAGTACGGCGAAGCCCTGGTTCTACGTCAACGAGAATTACAAGACCGTCAACGTCAAGGCGCAACAGACAGACGAAAACTCGGTGCTGAACTTCTACCGCAAGGCGATTAAGCTCCGCCGTGAGCTCAGCGCAGTGAAGGACGGCAGCTACACGGAGCATGGCAAGTCCTCATCTAGAGTCTATACATACGTCCGCGAGGATGAAAAGCAGAAGATACTCGTCGTTTGCTCGTTTAGCGAAAAGAATGTAAAATTCAAAGTGCCTAAGGGCTTTGACATTGGCGCCGCCGAGTTGATTTTGACCAATTATGAAACGAACGACGGCATGATTTTGAAGCCTTATGAGACGAGGGTGTATTTGCTGAATAAGTAAAGCTATTGATAAGGAGAATTGACGTGAAAAGAGTATATGATTTTCTGAAAAAAGCAGGTGTTTACTACCTCGCAACTGTAGAGGGCGATCAGCCCAGAGTGCGCCCCTTCGGCACGGTCAACGAGTTTGAGGGCAAGCTATACATACAGACGGGCAAGGTCAAGCCTACGAGTCATCAGCTTGCGGCAAATCCCAAGGCAGAGATCTGCGCCTTCTGCGAGGGCGCATGGATCCGCGTGGCGTGCGAGCTCATCGAGGACGATCGCTTTGAAGCAAAGAAGTCTATGCTGGACGCTTACCCCAACCTCCGCGGAATGTACGATGAGAACGACGGTAACACTCAGGTGTTCTATATGCAGAACGCTACTGCTACCTTTTGCGCGTTTGGCAAAGCCCCCGAGATCGTGGAGTTTTGATCATGGTCAAGGAACTGATGCACGATCCGTTATTTCTCGCAGGAAAGTCGGAGGTGGCGATGGTATGAAGATTATTTTAAGCCGAAAAGGGTTTGATTCTGCCAACGGAGGTATCGTTAGTCCTATCATGGAAGATGGAACATTGATTTCATTTCCAATTCCATCCGATGATGAAGATAGTTTTGAAGATCTAATTTACTGTGGGCAATCGTATGTAAAAATCTTGAAAGATTTAAACTACAAAGAACATCCTAAATATCGTAATTGTCACGTCGATCCTGATTTGACTATGGATAGAAGAAAAAACAATATTGACGGCTGGTGTCCTATTTTTGGACAAGTCAATTCTTCGGCGGTCTATCTATTGAAAAATGTTGAAGTTAAGGTGGGTGATTTATTCCTTTTCTTCGGAAACTACCATAAGGTCAGATGTGTTGAAGGTAAATACCAATACATAAAGAAAACTGGTGATTTCTATAGCGATAATGACTTGCAACTCATATGGGGATATATGCAGGTTGGAAAAATTGTTACAGATCACGAGGAGCAAAGAAAATATTGTTGGCATCCGCACTCTTCTGACAGCTATACAAGCTACGAGCATTCCAACGTTATGTTTGTTGCAAGTGATAAACTCTCGTTCAATGAGAATATGCCAGGAGCTGGTGTGCTTAAATTTAGAGAAGATAGAGTATTGACTGCAAAAAACTGCAACAAGGCGACCTGGGTAAAACGTTCTATTTACGATGTTGATTCAGTTATTGGCAATAGAAAAAATTCTTCTAAAACTGCTGACGGTATGTATTATGCAGGCATTTGGCAAGAGTTGGGCTTGAAGAAAACATTAGAATGTGAAGAGTGGGCTAAATCAATAGTCCAATAAAATTTACAGGTGAGAAAATGATAAAAGAACTAATGCACGACCCCATCTTTCTTGCGGGGAAGTCGGAGGTCGCAACGAAAGAAGATTTGCAGGTTGCACAGGACTTGCTGGATACGCTGATGGCGCACAGAGAAAGCTGTGTCGGCATGGCAGCGAATATGATCGGTGTTCGTAAGCGCATCATCGCTTTTCTTGACGAGAGCGGACGAGCTCCTACCTATACGGTGATGCTCAATCCCGAAATCATCAAGAAGGACGGCGCGTACGATACCGAGGAAGGCTGTCTGTCACTTCTTGGCGGCCCCCGTAAGTGTAAGCGTTATAAGGCAATCAAGGTGCAGTATCAGACCTTGGAAATGCAAACGCGCACGAAAAACTTCACCGGCTGGACAGCGCAGATCATTCAACATGAAGTTGATCATTGCAATGGAGTTTTGATATAATATATCATCATGTCGGGTGAATGAGATCAATCTTTAGAGGTGCTTTTTTGAAATATAATTTTTACTATGATGAATCTGAACATAGCAGATCAATTGGATTTGATACTGTTACTGCCGAAAATTTCTATGATAATTTCATAACCATAATCGTAGGATGGAAAGCCGAAAATGAGCAAGAAATTCAAGAGAGATATTACAGTTTTGAAAGAAAATATATAGATCGTCACCCTGATGGAGAATTGAAAAGTGATACGATAAAAAACAAGCAAGTGCGTTACGGGTTCGCATCTACGGCCAAAGGCAATGTTGGTTTTTTTGATGATTATTTGAGCTTGTTCACTAACGATGTGCATGTTTATGTTTCAACATTCAGCAAGGTAGAGTATATTGTAAATCAACTATTTAAGGATTATAAAAACAGTCTTTTGATTGATATGGATATGATGAGATATTCCATTATCAAATCATTAGTGATATATAAGCCTAGTGAACTTGTTGATGCAATTTATAATAATCCGCATAATATAGTCGCTTCGATGAGGAGATTTTTCAAGGATCGAATTGAAAAAAACAGGAGCAATCCGTCTTTGAAAGAAAAAGAAACCGAATCTTTTGAACAAATATTGTTATTACTTGATGATATAGAATCGATAGATTGTGTCGATTGGGATTATACTCCTCCGTTTGTTGGCTTTCGTCGCTTTTTAGATGAAAACTCAATTAGCGATTATTCGCTAACAATTGATCGTGAAGGAGAACACCAAAAAACTGTTTTGGCTGCTAAAAGTGTAGGGTTGAAGAACATTGACGATGAAAAATCGGACAATCATTTTGGAATACGAATGGCTGATATGTTGGCAGGAATGCTTGGAAAGTTAATGAAATCTCTTTGCAAAGCTATTCATCCTTCCAATACTGATGTCATAGAAAAAACAGTGCTATCTATCGAATGGTTTCAATTATCTGAGTCACAGTTTGCTTTGTATAAGAAATTGTATCACATAGTTTGTGAACTGAATAATTGTTGGTATAAATCCTTTGCAGGTACTTATGCAGATGATTTGGTATGCATAAACGCACTTCTGAATTTTATGAATCATTTTAAAAATGCAGAAGAAATAAAAAATGACATTGCGATGCAAGGAGAATATTTTAATGTATGTGCGTGTCAAGCGTTGGAAGAAGATTATCAAAAAAAGAGAAACAAATTGCCTGTAGATCCGATTTCATCCTCTAATCTAGAGGACGATTATTATTTGAATCAGCGCGGAGCGAAAGTATATTATGATGTACGGAAACAACCTGCGTTGATAATTCCTAATGGGTACATCAAATACAAGGTTCTATCGGTTGGGTTTGAAAGAAATATGGTTCCTTTAATTTCTATAGAGGAACAAGGGCTTCCTGTGTGTTATAGAATTCCGATAGAATTATCAGAATGGGCATTTATGGCGGTTGCAATATCTAATATGGGAGAAACCATGTTTCCTGGAGAAGTAGTGTTTACTAAGAAAAATGGAAAATATTATGCGGATATTTTATAGTTCATATTGCAAGTGAAATCGACCTTTAGATTTTATCAAAGTTAAGAAGGAGAAACGATGGGTAAGCAAACAAACCAAAAAGGAAGTCATTTTGGCGGCGAATGGACAATTCAGAAACTAAATATTATTGAAAAATACATTAATGCGTATCTTACTGCTTTAAAAAAACAAAGAGTAAAAAAGATATATGTTGATGGTTTTGCTGGAAGCGGAGTTACTGAGCTGAAAACAAAGGAAGAATCGACAACGGGCATACTCGGTAATCTATTGGGCGAAGATAGTTCTTTTGATGAAACTCCGACGGTGATTGATGGATCGGCTATGCTATCATTAAAATATGATTTCGATGAATATTATTTTTTAGAATTGGATGAAGAAAGAATTCAAACACTAAAAGATAATATTAAAGAACGATATCCCGATAAATACTCTAAAGTGCATTTTATAAACGGCGATAGCAATAGTACATTATTATCTGTCGTGGAAAAAATCAATGTGTACAGCAGATGCCTTATGTTCCTAGATCCATATGCCTTAGAATTGAAATGGGAAACATTAGAGGCTATTTCTAAATGTGGAGTGATTGATTTGTGGTATTTGTTTCCTCTTTCTTTGATTAGATTGATGGAAAAAACCAAAGATATTCCAAAGGCCAACCAAGATAAAATTACATCTATTTTAGGTACAGATACTTGGATTGATGAGCTGTATGAAAAATCAGAGGAACAATTAAATATGTTTGGCAATGTGCAGCAAAGCTATAGCAGAGTGAGTTATGATAAGGTGCTCAAATACATACTAAATAGATTTAAAACAATTTTCTCTTATGTGTGCCCGAATTCTAAAATGCTTTACAATGAAGCCAAACATGCACCTATGTTTATGTTATGTTTTATGATGACAAATAAAAGCCCTAAGGCATGGGGATTGGCTGGGAAATTAGCGAAAGAAATTATTAGCAGCACGGAGAAAATGTAATTATGCAAAAGATAAAAAGGCAATCTATGCTTTACAAAACTGGTGTGGAGTATGGAGATTACACAATTAATCATGTTCAAGGGTGTGCTCACGGATGCAAATTTCCTTGCTATGCAATGATGATGGCAAAGAGATTCGGCAAAGCTAAGACATATGAAGAATGGTGCGAACCTAAATTGGCCGAAAATGCTCTCGAAATATTAGATAAGGAAATCCCAAGGCTTAAAGATAAAATCAAATCGGTACATCTTTGTTTCTCAACTGATCCGTTTATGTACGGATATGATGAAGTTACAAAAATGAGTATTGCGATCATAAAGAAACTAAACGCAGCAGGGATCAAATGCACCGTGCTTACAAAAGGGATTTTGCCAATAGAATTAGCACAGTTGTCACCTGAAAACGAATACGGAATAACTCTAGTATCTCTTGATGAAGGTTTTCGTGAGGAGCTCGAACCCAATACAGCACCATACCAAGAACGCATTCAAGCATTGCGCGCACTACACGATGCCGGTTGCAGAACATGGGTTAGCATAGAGCCATATCCTACACCTAATTTCATAGAACAAAATTTGAACGATATACTTTCTGCGATAAGTTTTTGTGATAAAATAATATTTGGTAGATTAAATTACAATAAAAAGGTTTCAGAATATAAAGAACACAAAGCATTCTTCAATGAATTAGCAGAACAGGTAATTACTTATTGCGAAGCTAATGGAAAGAAATATCACATAAAAGACGGAACTATTTCAAAATAAGTCTGTACTTTCTCTCAAACTTGTGGCATTATTAGTGTTACCAAATAACAGGAGGTAACAAAATGATACTGCAAATAAAAACCACGCTGCTCAATGTTAGTAGCGTGGTTTTCTTTGTTATTTAACTGTATCAGGCAAAACAATATATGTATCAACCTCCGGAATGACGGCACAACCGCCCCAGGTTCCATGTATTTGACCGGAATCATCGATGTGAGTGACCACACCTTCACGATTTTTGTAATGTGGTTCACCTTCCATATGGATGATTTTGATTCTGTCTCCAATTTTGACCTTTTCCATAACGGCCTCCTTAATTTGTTTTTATTTCCTTTTTATATTTATAGTAGCTATTCCTTGAACAACCACAAAGTTTTATGACATCTGGATCTTCAAGTGAGCCACCGAAGTCTTTGGAATGTTTGAGGATTATGTTTTTACACTCAATAGACTTCTTGGTTATGAGGGCACTGCCTTTAGAAAGACCGATCTGCGTGCCGTTCTTCTTTGCCTCTCGGATTCCTTGGCTGATACGACTGTGTAAGTCGGTAACTTCTTTCTCAGCCTGGTCGAAAGCAGCCTTGATTTGTTCCTCGGCAAGAGCCATCATGAAGTTGTTGATCAGATCTATGTTGCCCTTGAAGAACGAATCAACTGCAGCATTGCCGGTTTCGATGTTGACGTTAAGCAGATTGTTCCTGGTCGTGTCAAAGACAGAAGTGTTGATCAGCGGCTCATTGAGAAAAACAAGATGGATACCACGCTCGTAGAGCATCTTATAGTCCCTAAAACCTTCCTGAGCATTACGGCTCATACGGGAGACACTGTCAAAGACGATGGTGTCTCCCGTTTTTATTTGCGCCATGAGCTTGTTCCAGTTCGGACGGTCTTGCTTAGTTCCGGTGTAGAACTCGCGGATAATCGTAGCCTTCGGGTAGATGGCGGTGATGTTGGTGATCTGACGGGCGATCTTTTGATGTGTCGTACTGACACGGCAATAAGCGTATGTGGACATATGGCCTCCTGTAGTATTGCAACAAACTGTAGTTTTTTGTGGTACTCATATTATGCCGCATAATTGCTACATTGACGCTAACGTTTGGTATAACTTGTGCGAACTTTCTTTCAATACTACATTATTGTATATAGCCTGCGGCTGATATTTTGATGCCGCGGGCGTTTTTTTGGAAAATAAAAAATTTTTGATTATTTTACCGAAATATATAAAAATTCGAAAAATTTTACCGTATTATACAACATAAGAATTTTTTTGGGGGTGTTTTATATTTAAATTAAGGTGGTTGTGTGGTATTTTGTTATTTTAAAGTGGAGGTGATTTTTGTTGTTTTGATTTGAGTTGTTTGTGATATTTGTATTTTGTAAAAATTGATCTTTGATAATTGAATAGTTGTGATGTGATGTGGTGTGGTTGTTGTTTTTTTTAGATTAACTATGCGTGCGGCCGACGTTAAAACGGCCAAAATTATAAAAAATAAATTTATTAAGTGAAAGGAGTCCACCTATGATTAATTGGACATACAATTCTAACGATTTTAAGATTAACGAGAACACGAAGGCCCTCATTCCTGAGGGTGACCACAGAGTCGTAGTGAGCAGAGTGACGGTCAAGACCTATAGCTCTGGCAACGAGGGCTTTGAAATTATGCTTGACGTATCGGGCTATCCGGGAAAGCTTTGGCACCGCATCATTATGGATCCGGCTAACCCTGAGAAAACCAATCACCATTTGGGAAAATTCTTTGAGTCCTTTGGGATTACCAACTACGATCTCAACTGCTATGAGACTTGGGTCGGTAAAGACGGGGCAGTAAGAGTGAAGCACGAGGCTTTTGGAGACTCGGTATCGGCTAAGGTGATCTTTTGCATCACAAGGGCGTATCAGGCGAAGCTTCCTGCTTGGAGAGAGACGTTAGGCGCAAGAATTTATGAGAAGCCCCTGCACGAGCAGTCGGTTAATCGCACGCCGGCTATGCCTAATGAGTACGTGCAGACTACGCCTCCGCAACGACAGATGGAGTTTAAGGGTTTCTCGTTCTAACTGATTAATAATATAGGGGCTGTAATATACGACTACAGCCCCAGTGGAAAATATTAAAAATAAATTTAAATGCCTATAAAGGCAGAAAGGAAAAATTATGTCTGTTTTTTGTTTAGAAAATTATATTCATATGCTCCCTAAAGTTGAAAAAGAGGACCTCATCACTTCTAAGTCTCCTGAAGTCTATTTTGAGAGTTGGGACAATCCATATGAGGGCTTAGCACCGGATGAAGATTCTGTTATTGTTGTTAGAGATAAATACGTCACAAAATATACAAGATTAAAATGTCCAGATAATCTAGCGGAAGCAGAAGATAATGAAATTACTTTTGGGGACAATTTGATGAACCGATGCAAAAACAGTTCCATTGGTGGGGATTTTGAAGATATCCGCGCTTCTTATGAGTATGCGGTGGAAGAATACGATATTCAAACTTATAAAAAAAAGAAATACAAAGTAATTCTTGAGGAAGAGGCAGAGGCAAGTATTGAAGACTACTACGCAATGGAATATTTTGTTGGTATCAATAAGCTTGGAAGCCATTTTGACATAAAGGATGGTGTGCTCTCTCGTTATTTAGGTAATAATAAAGATCTTTATATTCCTGATGATGTTACCGAGATTGCAGCTAATGCTTTTAGAGGGGGCTGGGGTTTTAACCGAGTTGTAATTCCGAGGACAGTGACTAAGATTTCGCCTGCTTTTTGTCATACAGAGCATCTTGAGGTGGCTGAAGATAATCCTAAATACTATATCCAAGATGGGTGCCTTATCAATAGAGAAGAAAAAGAACTTGTTTGGGCGTATTCCGGAAGCACTATTCCTGATGATGGTAGTGTAAAGAAAATTGGAAGTCGGGCATTTGCATGCCGTAGTGATCTTAAGAGCATTGTGATTCCTGATGCTATTACTAAAATTGGGGATGATGCATTTAAAAGCTGTTATGGTCTAAAAGAAATCGTACTCCCTGCGGCATTTGTTGAAGATTCTAAGCGTATCTTTGGCAGAACATTGAAAAAGGACGGAGATAAATGGGTGTTTAATGATAAAATGTTCAATGGGTTTAGATTTTGAGCAATAAGATTGCACTAGAAAGGAGGTGAATACACTGAAAACAAAATTAGATAAGATGTTCGAAAGCGACTTCATTCGGCTACCAAGGCCGTTTATCAGAAAGTTTAATCTCAACACAGCAGTCATGTTATCTGAAATCTATTCTGAGTATACGTACTGGAAAGAACATGAAGGATTACAACCCGGTGGCTGGTTCTTCAGTACGGTCGAGAATATGTACTATAACACAGGACTCAGCAAACATCAGCAGTTGGCGGCGTGTAAGGAACTTGTGGAGTATGGCATCATTAAGATCAAGTACCACGGCATGCCTAAGAAGAGATATTTCAAATTCGATGCTACAGCACTTAATAAGCTGTATGCTGACTTCGAATTGAACTCTAATGTTGTAGAAGAAAGCCCTGAGCCGGTTAGAAACTTTTCTGGATTCTCATTCTAATATGATAGCCTGCGTCCAAAACGCGGGCTTTTCATATAGCAGGGGGATAAAATGAATAGTCGAATTTTTGAACGTATTTGGTTCAGTTTTTGAGTTATTGTGGTGGGGTTTTTAAACATTTTAGATTCATAAACTGAACATAAATAATAAATATAATAATATTAATTAATAATATTTATGCTATAAAGCATAGAAGCTTTATAGCAATACAATTTTGAGAAAAACAGCTATATATTATCTTGAGAAAAATTAATAATAATAAAATAGTCGTTCAAAAATTGAACGATTGGTCTAGTGGGGCGGAGCTTAGGTGGTAAAGAAGCATTGGTGTTTTTGTGACATCAATGCTTCTTTTGATAGTATTAACTTGGAAAATCAAGAAAACATCTTCACGTGTTCCTCTGCCTGTGCGATTGATTCCTCAAGATCATCTGTGAGTCCCAGGGCGTCGTTAGAATACTCATAGGCAGCCCTTAAACCTTCTGTATCGAGCTTTTGAGCTATGGTAGCAAGTACGTCAAGCCTGTCATCCATGTACTCACAGAAGAGGTCTATGATAATCTCAGGGCTGAGCCTATCAATGAAATAATAGGGATGGGCCTGGCAAAACGATCTTAGCAAATCATAATCATCATAAGGGTCAGGGAAGCCTTCATCCACCCTAGAGCACAGATAATTCAGCTCGCACCAAAGATTCCTGAAATTCTGTGTGCTGATAAAAGCTTTCCGGCACGCCCAGCAATGGACCAGTATCCCATAAAACAATTTCATTTTGTAACTATCGAGTTTATGTAAATTCGCCTTGAGTAAGGCTCTATCTTTTTTATCTTTCATATTCCGTTCCTTTCATATGGGCGTATCCCAACCATGCCCATTATTCCCATTCAATTAATTTAGCGTATAATTATGCGAGAGCATTCAAAAAGCCGATAATCACAAACAGATTACCGGCTTTCTTTCTACTTCAGTGCTTGAGATATTTTGTGCTATCTAAGCTTTGAATCAATCAATACCAATTACCGTCAAACAAATCTATGCTTGAGTAATAATTCTGAGTAAGTTCTTCTATTGTGAATTTCTTCTTGATGAGCACAGCAGCGGTAATCAAGCTTATATGATCATGAGCATACTTGATAATATTTTCAATCAATTGTTTTCTAAATGCCTTGTTCTCATTTATCTTAAATGGATTGCTATCGAAGGCTTCAAGAAACTCTTCAAACTTATCAAGCGTAATCATATTTCCATGCATATGATTCATCTTATAAAAGAACTTAAAGAATTCGTGCAGTCCTTCGTTACTTAGTGTTTCTAATTCTTTGGCCAGCGTTTCTGTAACCTTGTTCATTGTGTTTTCTTTGTTTTCCATAATTATTCTTCCTATCTGTAATTTATTCCGAACAACAACAGCGCACAAAATATTGTCATTCGTATAATTTAGCAGATAATTGACATTACAATGTCAGTTATTGAATTAAATTAACATTGTAATGTCATAATTTCCGGTCGAAATAATGAATTAAAATGCCGATGGGGACTCAAAGATCTCCATCGGCTATTTTTGTATAACTTCTAACACATATTGATTACTCATCTTCTGCAAGATTAAATTGATCTGCAAGATCAAGCAACTGCAGCGTTGCCTCATCCATCTTGCCATCATAGAAGCACTCAAGAACCTCATCAAAGATCGAATAATCTTCACATGCAAGTGCAAACAGGGTCATAGACGATTGGAGTTTGAGTGCATCAATGTCTCCAAAAATCTCTAAAGCACTCTTGTCCTTATGTTCAAGCAAAGCGCCACAGAGCTCATAAAGCCTCTCGGACAACACCGGGTGTTCAAGATATGCTTGGGCTTCAATAAGTCCCGAGATGCCATACCAGTGAGACATGGAGCTCGTACCAAGCCCCCTGAGCTGAGGGAACATATACCACATCCAATGGGAGCGTTTCTGTCCGTGTTTGATTTCGTTCAATGCTACGGAATACATAAGCGTCTGTGCCTGAACAAAACGGTCTAAAGAATGAATATCCATATTAGCACCTCTCTGATTTATTATAACATAAATTTTTAACATGCATTAACTGTTTTGCTCAAAGACCAAGGTTTTATCAAGATCCTGCGCCAAGGAAACCTTTTTTCTGTGGCTGATATGCGCATAGATATTGGCAGTCGTTGAAATATCGGCATGACCAAGCCATTCTTTGATGTCGTTGATATCCCAGCCCTTATCAACCAAGATGCTTGCCGTCGAATGTCGCAGATCGTGATAACGCATCTGTGGCAGACCATGACGCGCCAGAGCACGCTTAAAACTCCGCGTGAGGCTGTCGGGACGGTAGGGCACACCGTAGGGGTTCTTAAAGATATAATCGTTGTTATGATAGTCAGAACCAAACCTACGCTTATAATCCTTTTGTTGTTCTCTTAGGTTCAACAGCAATACTTTGATATCGGGCAGCAGCTGATAAGTACGTTCACTGCAATAGGTTTTTGTGGAATCTTTCTCAACGATATGTGATCCACCCACAACCGTGTGATTGATGCTGATGGTGTCATTTTCAAAATCGACAGCTTGCCAGCGAAGACCGAGTGCTTCAGACTTTCGAAGCCCATAATACAAAGTGACGAAAATGATAGGACCAATTTCTTCATCACGAAAGGCATCGAGCATCTTCTGTGCATCCTCGGCTGTCATGAAAACCTGCCGTTTGTTTTTGTTTATGCTATTACTGTGTTTTTCACGCTTAGGCAACGGTACTTGAAGAGCAGGGTTAATCTTGATATCTCCGTACATAACAGCGTAGTCAAACACCTTACGAAGAATACTGATAATCTTCCTGATTGACGTAATAGATTGACCACCCGCCTTGTTATCTTTTCTGCCACCGTCGCGGGATAGGTAAGTCACATAATCCATGATGTGACCTGCCGAGATATCTTGAATGTTCAGATTCAGTGTTTCAAAATAGGGAATCAGATGCCGATCTACGTAAGTGTGATACCCATCATAAGTCGTTTCGGCCACTTCACTCACTTGGAGTTTCTTCCACATCTTCAGGTACTCAACCATCTTTGCAGGGTGCTCACTCTTTTCAAGATAGCTGTATTTTTCAATCATCGACGGAATCATAGCAGCCGCCTTCTTTTGCGCTCCACGCCCCGAAAGACCTGTGCTTACCCACTTGTCCTTGCGAACGTGATTCTTGTCATAATACGACAGCCTGACATAATAAACATCCTTCCTTTTTGCTACACAACCGGTCATGATCAAACTCCTGTTTCTTCAGATGAGTTTATTATATCGTGAATTTCGCAAATCGCGAATAGGGTAAGGGGATTGTTTGCAGAAAGGTTGCGAACATATGGAGATTGTGCTATAATATAATTGATCGGGCTCAAATGAAAAGCATAGGATGACTAAACATTTAGTGGAGATTGTGGGATCGTAACTAATAAATTAGTATACAAAGTCAAGAAGATTGACAAGGAGGTATAGATTTGGCTGACGAATTAAGACAGGCACTTGCTGAATATTTAGAAGAATTAAAAAGGCAAGATGAGGAAATTTTGAAAAAATACCCGTTTGATGTTCCGAATAAAGCGAGTAATAAAGCTGTAATTACAGGACTATTTATTGAAAATAGTTTTAGACCACTTGAAGGCGATTGCATTGATTTTTTTGAACTTGAGTATGAAAAAGCGTTTGTATGGACTCAAAAAGGAAATGAATACTCCGTATTGCTTATAGAAGTTGATGAAAAAGTTAAAGATAAGAAATGTTGGATTACATTAGCTTCAATCATAGAGCTGTCGCGATGCTTGTGGACATCATTTGAGAGAAAAATTTCTAATGAAAAATTGGACTATAAATGGATATATTACTTTGATCCCCAAACTAATATAGAGAACTCCACATTTTATGGAATGAGGATAGGAGGCCCTAGTCCACTCGAATTAACAAGATTTAGTTCGGGAATAATTTTGAAAGCAACAGATATTGCTGAAATGGCACATATAATAGAGTTGCTGTATCGTGACGAGAAAGCATATACAGCAACCGCTAATTTAAATTCATCTTTTTTATTGAATTATTGTTGCATTATTTGTGAAACAAGCAGTGTAGCTTATCACGATCACCTTGCAGAAGAGCCTCAATTGTGGGAACATGTATCGGTAATTCCTGAAATGGAAACGGCAATTGTTCAAGCGTGTAGAGCTGCAGAAGCTATACTTGGCGAGCCTCCTAATCGTGACAAGCAAACAAAAGTATTTGCATTTAAAGAAAAGTGGAAAATGCTATTGGGGTTTGAAGCAGACTTGTTTTTTGACAAAGTAGGCAAAAGTTATTTCGATTTCTACTATGAATTGTTTTTTGATTTGAGAAATCCATCGGCACATAGTTATGGTAATGTCCATTACGATTTGCTAAAAAAGAACACTGTTGCAGCTCAATGCTTTGCTGCAAAAATCTTATTCGAATATATAAATACACATGTGCTGGATAATTCTGTAGCACGAGAAAAATTGCTGTTTAATAATGAGTTGCTATCTCGTGTGTCTGAGGAAATGAGTACTACACTTACGAGTAAGAAACGATGAAACACATGCGGAAATAACCCTAAATTCTCCGCAAGTGGTCAAACATGCGAGAATACCGCCCACATCGTAAAGGTGTGAGCGGTATTGCTTTATGTGCCGGAACTGGGGCAGAGAACTTCGATAGCAATTCGAGCGCCAAGCCTGAAAGCGTATACGAAGATCTCGCGCTCGTTGATGTCGGTCAACTCGTTATAGCAGTCAACGAACTTCTCAAGCTGTTCTTTCTGCTTGTCCGTCAGCGACGCCTGTAGACTATCGTGGTGCTCGGTGATGTATCCCATCAGCTGCTTCTCCTGTTCGTTCATGCTCTTGCAATCCGTGTTCGGACACACGTTGCCGTAGAATAATTCTTCCAGTATCGATCTCATCATATCACTCCCATCCGGTTAAGATACGATCATTATATCGTGAACCACCATGTTTGCGAATAGGAGCGGGGAATTGTTTGCAGAAAGGTTGCAATTATTATTGATGAGTCATTGATATAACCATTTGTGTTCGTAAGGGACATACAACATATTGTATGTCTGTTTCGCGGTATACCAAGATATTGTGTTTTAGTCCTTGACTATTAAGTAAGAATGTGGTATAATGTAGATGTATCCTGAAGGAAAGGAGGATGATACATGGCACTTAAACCAGGCAATAAAGCACCGGCATCTGGACAGTACGGAGTGATTGGACCTCGTGGTGGCAAAGTCAATCATGAAGTCACCGTTGTCAAGGGCGAACCGTTACCACCTACAAAAAAGGCTGGCCAGACCTATGTGTTGAATGATGCGACCAATAATCATTCTGGCAAAAAAACCAAATAATCTACCAACTGAGCCGCTGAAAGGCGGCTCAACACATATAACAGCGTATCCATTAAAACTAATTTCGCAAATAAGTGATGTGGTAATGATTCACATTGAGAAGAAAGGAATAGTATAGTATTATGAGTAAAAAATCAAGAACAACAGCATCCAAACCTTTTGCAGAAAGACACCCAAGATGGTACTCGTTTATAGGCATTCTATTACTATTAGTATTTATTGCGGGGTCTATAGCTGTAGTGAATTATGCAGTTAAGATGATTGGTCAAGCTGTGCGTTCATTTGTGAGCTGGATTTCAACAATAGCAACAACATTGGATGCTGTTATTATTGTGGCATTGATTGCTGGTGCGGTTTCAATTACAGGTGTTATTATTAGTTCCATAGTTGCCAAAAGCCTTGAGTATAGAAAAGCGCGCAGAGAGTATTTAACTCAAAAGCGAGAAAAGCCTTACGGTGAATTTATTGATATGGTATACAAGCTACAGCAGGACGGAAAGAACGGAAACAAGTATACTAGGGAAGAAATGGTTAATGATCTTATGACATTTTCCAAAGAAATAACATTGTGGGGATCACCTTCTGTTGTCGACAAGTGGGTTGAGTTCAAAGAGAACGCCTCAAAGAATGCCGACGGGTTGGATAACATATGGTTAACCGAAGAGATAATGAATGCAATGCGCAAAGATTTAGGATTACGGAAAGTAAAGAAAGGTAATCTTCTGTCATTTTTCATCAATGACATCAAGGATGCTATGAAAAAAGCGAACAAATGATATCAAAATGTCTTGCGAGCTCAACAACTTCAAATTCATTTGCGCAGCACATCGCGTAGCAAATTCTTATAAAACTGCGTAACACTTCACAAAAAAGGTATTGGAATTTCTAATGATTCCAATACCTTTTTTCTCTTTATGTTTCATATTGATCCCGTGGCAATTGTCGTAGGTGGCCGAGGCCGAAGTTCAAGCTCTTGTCACTCTCAGACGTACGCCACGAAGAGGCGGGCCTTATACACCATATTTCTATGCAAGTACTATAGAAGATGGTCGGCCGAGGAGCTATCATAACGTTATTCAAATCTCGAAATGTGTGGCGGGAGTGTGTAACAATATTAGGGAACTGTGTAGCAGGCTCCGAAGCAGTACCAAAGGCGGGGCCCTGATATCAGGGCTGCGTAACACAAAAGGGCGGGGGACCTGCAAAAGAACGCGCCGTGGCAGGCCATATTCTCTCCCAGCTGACCCTCAACTGCGTAGCAAATTGTGTAACACCCCTCAAAAAACTGTGTAACAGGGGCGAAAAAAGGGCCTTCCGGAGCCTCTCTCCAAAATGCCCTAAAAGTCTTATAGAATAAAGAAAAACGGAAATCTTTTGATTCCCGTTTTCTGGTCTGAGTGACAAGACTTGGACTTGCGACCTCTACCTCTCCGACTTTTGCCAAATATTGAACTTGTGGCAATTATCGTAGGTGGCCGAGGCTGAAGCTCAAGCTCTTGTCACTCCCGGACGTACGCCACGAAGAGGCGGCACCTTATACACCCTATTTCTATGCAAGTACTATAGAAGATGGTCGGCCGAGGAACTATCATAACGTGATTCAAATTTCAAAATATGTGGCGGGAGTGTGTAACAATTTCAGGGAACTGTGTAGCAGGCTCCAAAGCAGTACCAAAGGCGGGGCCCTGACATCAGGGCTGCGTAACACAAAAAGGGCGGGGTATAGCAAAAGAACGCGCCGTGGTAGGCCATATTCTCTCCCAGCTGATTGTCAGCTGCGTAGCAAATTGTGTAACAGGCCCCGAAAAACTGTGTAACAGGGGCAAAAAAAGGGCCTTCCGGAGACTCCCTCCAAAACGCCCTAAAATCCTTATAATACAAAGAAAAACGAGCATTCCGAAGAATGCTCGTTTTTGGTCTGAGTGACAAGACTTGAACTTGCGGCCTCTACCACCCCAAGGTAGCGCGCTACCAGCTGCGCCACACCCAGATGCGTCATGGAAACTGTTGCTTCCTGACGACCTGTATATTTTATCACATAAAGAAACAAAAGTCAATACCTTTTTCGAAATATTTTCACTTTTTTTCGCTCAATTTTTATGAAAAAATCGGGTGTCTTTTTGGTTATTTTGCGAGGTGTCAATAAGTTGCGCAACAGGGCTTGCAATTTCTCCGGTGGAGGGGGGCAAAGCAAGGGGAGTGATTTATCGAGGACGATGGTGCGCGCAGTGGGGGCTTTCTTGTCAGCTGTGTGATGTGGTCTCTGTTTGTCTCGGTCGGCAAATGTATACCCAAAAACCGCGGCTGAAAACTTTGCGCGGTCAAGCCTTTGACATTCAGGTCACGCGAATGAGGCAGTGAATGTTATCGATGATAAATCTTTGTGCGTTTTGGTCATACAGCGCGATCAGGTAATCACCAGCCGCGCCGTGTCTTCGGTCAACGCTGATGCCAAGCTCTTTTCCGATCTTTGTGGGGAGTTTGTTGCTTTTTCCGTTATGCTCGATGACCTCAAGCAGCCCCATCGACACCAGCCAGGAGGCAAGATCGGCTGCCTTCAAGCCGGTTTGAGTCTTGTCGAGATTAAGCAGATTGATCATGCTGGTAATCTGCGAAATGGCGATTGGCGTTTCCGAGAATTCAAATTTGGAAAGCTGCTCCTGCGAAAGGGTAAAGCTGACCGTAGGGAGCTCGGCGCGCAGTTTGGTGGTCCTGCCCGAGGCACCGGCGATGATTTCGGGCAGGCGATCACGAATAAAGCGCTGCGCGAATTGGTTGAGCTTGACGCTGTAGGTGGTTTTTCCGGCAATGGTGGTGTACTGATCCAGGATAATGCCGATCTCAATGCCTTTTTGCGTGGGGCGTTTGTACGACTTTTCCTTATAGTCACGCAGCTTTTCCACGTACCCTTGCTCGATTAGCCAGGGGGTGAGGTCAGCGGCTGTGAATTTCTTAGGCAAATGAATAGCGGCGTCGATCCTTTGTGCAAAGGCGCTGATGCTGACCGGGGTTTGTGAACACTCAATGGTCGCAAGCAATTGCGGCGTGAGCTTGACATCCTGCGTGCGATACAGGTCGGTTACGACGTTGGGAGCACTCATCAGCTTCCCCAGCACATCGGATACGTAAGAGAAGCATCCCACAACGCGCTGCTTGGCAGCAACGTCGTGTTCGGGAACCGGGGAGCCGTTAGTCGGGTCAACGCCAGCGGCAAGCTGATCAATAAAGGATTTGGCATACGCGATCTTTTCAAGGTCTGTCATGCTACACCTCCGTTTTTCTTTCATTATAACACGCGGTGTATGATCGCGCAAGGCGTTGGTGCAAAAAAACAACGCCCGCTTTGCGGGCGTTGTGACTTTTTAATTTTCCTTGTATGTATCAGCTCTTAGCTGCACGATGTAGGACACGCCTCTGTAGATGTTGGCGAAGTCGGATTCGAGCATAGCGGTGACCTCGGGATGTGCGGGATCGTTGATCAACAGCCATTTCTGACCGTTCTTTTCCTCATAACCAACGATGCAGATCAAGTGACCGTTGGTGGTGTAGTTGGGGAATCCGCTGGCTGCAAGCTGGCCTGCCTTGACCTTGATAGAGGACACGATAGGGTGACCGGTGGAGAGCGCATGCTTGATAGCGTCGATCTCGTAATAGTCGATGTAAGACTGATATCCCAGCTCGCCGGCATAGGCTACGTTGAATGCCCAGTTACCAAAGATCTGCTCACCCCAGTCGCGCACGCCCCAGGCAATATCTGCAATATCGTCGATCTGCTCACCGTGGTACAGCATGACCATGGAAAGGGAAGTGGCAGAGCAAATGCTGCCGCCGATCTCGGGTACGTCCATCTGGCGGCGGTAAGGCACGTCCAGCTTTACGTAAGGCTCGGTGGGAGCGGAAAGCGCGCCGTTCTGCTTGTCGCATGCAAGCGTGACGTTGTAGACGGTGGGGGCTACGTCACCGGTCTGCTTGATGTCAATTCTGTATTTGACAATACCCTGGCAGGTATTTTTGAGCGTGAGAATATCAATGCCAACCTTGCCGTATGCATCCGAGTTGGACTTGCTGCCCGAGGTCTCGGGAATGGCACTCCATTCACCCCAGGAATACCAGGTGGTGAAGCTGCCGTCATCCAGCTTGACGGATACGGAAACCTCCACAGTACCGCCCGCAGAGCTTGCGTTCCAGGATGCCAGCATGTTCTTGAAGGAGCCGCCCATGTCGATCTCTTCCGAGATAAACGTGCCCTTGCTTGCGCCTTCAATCAGCGTCAAGCCGTGATTTTTGAACTCAACTGCGTCAAATTCGCCTTTGAATTCGTTAGCGGCAAACGTAACGGACTTGTGGTTAAGCTTGACGTCGTTCTTGTAGTAATCGCCGTCTTCGGGGATCGTGGTTGTCTCTTCTGTGCTCACTTGTTCCTCCTGCGTGGTTTGCTCCTGGGTCTCTGTCGGAGCTTCTGTCGTGATTTCGGGTGCTTGCGTCGTGGGCGCTTCGGTGGATTGCGTCACGTCTGCGGACGAATTGTCGCACGATGCCAGTATCATGCTGCAAAGCAGAACCGCTGCGAGCGCACACAACACGGATTGGGCCTTTTTGTTTTGCATAGGCGTTTTAACTACCTTTCTTAAATTGTTACTTATATCATACAACAACGCACGCAAATTGTCAACAACATTTGACAATTCACCCCCAAAAGGTTGCATTGCGGGCGCATCTGTGCTATAATAAACGCAGTAAAACACAGGGGGTATATTATGAAAACCATCTGGCATGCATTATACGACACGGCAAAAGAAAAGCTCAATCCGCGCGTACTGACGCCCTTTATGGACGCGGGCGGCGTGGCGGCTGCCATTCTGACCGACAAGGGCAACGTGTATACGGGCGTGTGCATTGACACCTGCTCGGGTCTTGGCATGTGCGCGGAACGAAACGCGATTGCCAATATGATCACCAACGGCGAGAGCCGTATTGTCAAGCTGGTGTGCGTCATGGGGGATGGGCGCGTTGGCTCGCCATGCGGCGCGTGCAGGGAAATGCTGATGCAGCTGGATAAGCATAGCCCCGAGATCGAGATTTTGACCGATCTTGACACGCTTGCCACGGTCACGCTGGGTGCATTGGTGCCCGATTGGTGGGGAACTGAACGTATGCAGAGAGGCGACGCATGAAACGTCTTTTGATCACCGGCTTTGACCCGTTTGGTGGCGCGGAGATCAATCCCTCGTGGGAGGCGGTCAAGCGCCTGCCCGACCGGATCGGGGAGTGGCAGCTGACTAAAATCGAGATCCCGACCGTGTTTGCGATTGCCGCGCAGACCGTGCTGGATGCCGCACAGGATCTGCAACCCGATGCCATCGTTTGCGTGGGGCAGGCGGGCGGCAGAGACGCCGTGACGCCAGAGACGTACGGTGTCAATCTGCGACATGCACGCATTGCGGATAATGCGGGCAATCAGCCGCTGGCAACGCCTATCGTGCCCGGCGCGCCTGCTACGTATACCTCCACCTTGCCCGTGCCCGATATGGTACGAGCGGTGCGCAAGGGTGGTTTGCCCTGCCGCCAATCATTCAGCGCGGGGCGATTTGTGTGTAATGATCTGCTTTACTCGCTGCTGCACCAATACCGCAACACGCCTACGAAAGTTGGATTTATCCACGTGCCGTACCTGCCCGAGCAAGCCAAGGAGGGGCAGTCGAGCATGTCGCTTGCGGACATCGCGCAAGCTCTGGAGATCTTGATCCGCACCATATAAGAAAGCCCGGTACCTGTTTTTGGTACCGGGTGATTTTTTTGAACTCGGGTTTATTGGGGATCCTGATCCTTCTTGTTGTTCTGCTGTGCGCCCAATGCTACGCCTATACACATGCCAACCGCCATGCCTATGCACATGCCAAGCGGGATGTTACCTGTCGCAACGCCAAAGCACATGCCAACGCTCATGCCCAGGCACATACCGATGGGCAAGTAGGAAGCTGCCTTGTCGCGCTGTTTTTTGTGGTCAAGCGCGGCAGGGAGGATCTCGTCAAGCATTTGCTGCTTTGCGGCTTGATAGGCATCCGCGTCGTGCTCAAACTCTGCGGCAATCTCGCGCTTTTTCTGTGCAAATGCTGCTGCGGCTTCCTTGTTTTCCGAGAGGTACATGGTCAGAGCTAAATGCGGAATGATGTTGGAGCCATCCTTGTATTTATATGTGACAACGTGAACGCAGTAGTCTGTGTTGTCAGTATGCATCGTATAGGTGTGATTGCCTGCATCGGTGTAACCAAGCTCTGCAAGCTTTCGTACGTCTGCCTTTTCATACAGTGCGACAAGGATATCGATGATCGGTCTTGCAGGCATATCCTTGATCGCGGTAGATCCAATGTGGTGGGTGTTATAGCATTTGAGTCCAAACGCCTTTTTGATTCGTTTCGCTTCTGCTCTGTACAGCTTGCTCCAGTCCTTGCTATGTTCAACCAAAAACGCCATGATTCTATCCTCTCATTTCAAAATCTTTCGCATGTGGATGTGCTCCACGCCCTCGTCGTAGTCCATCTCTCCGTAAGGGGAGTAGCCGCTCTTGCGGTAAAACGCTTCGGCTCTGCATTGCGCGTGCAGGGAAATGCTCTCGCCGCCAATGCTCTTTACGTAATCCTCCGCCTCTTGCAGCATGCGTGCGCCAAGTCCTTGTCCGCGGTGGGATTTGAGCACCGCCAATCTGCCAAGGTGATACCCGTCATCTGCAAGCCACGTGCGGCAGGTTGCAACGGGGGTCTGTTCGTCAAACGCCACAAAGTGCGCGGCAATCGCATCCAAGGCGTCAAATTCATCGACAAAGCCTTGCTCCTGCATGAAGACTGTGATCCGCACGTGCTTTGCCCCGTCGGGCAGGGAAGTGAAAATTTCAACTCTCATAGTATCCTCGTGTGTGTTGATACTTTTATTATACAATAAAATCGACAAAAGTCAATAGAAAGTTGCGGGTGCGCACAAGCGCACCCGCAAAGGGATTATTCTTCCTCGTCCTCATCCTCGTCCTCGGCGGGCGGCGTGACAAGCACGGTCAGCTGCGTGACGCGCATGTCGTCCATCTCGTCGACTACGATGCACATGTTCTTGTACGTAAAGCTATCGCCTACGTGCGGGTCTGCATCGGTTGCCTCTACAGCCCAGCCTCCCATGGTCTTGTATTCGCACTCAAACTCGTCATCCTCATGCTCGATCTCGGCAAAGAAGTCGTCAATGTTCATGTCACCGGATACCTCGTAGGTGTTTTCACCGGTCTTGCGGATCTCCTTGACAATGACGTCGGATTCATCCCAGATGTCGCCAACCAGCTCCTCCAGAATATCCTCCATGGTGACAATACCCATGGTGCCGCCAAACTCGTCCACGATGACAAGCATGTGCGTCTTGTGCTCACGCATCACGCCCAGAGCATTGGGCAGGCGCAGCGTCTTATGCACGAACTTTGGCTTGATCAAAAGCGACTCCAGGTCAAGCTTGTGCACGTCGCCGCCCACCTCGGTCAGCTCCTTGTAGAAGTGGTTGAGTACCAGAATACCAATGATATTATCAATGCTGTCACGGTAAACGGGAATACGGGAATAACGGGATTGCTCGGCAATCTCCAAAATGGCTTGGGGATCGTCGTCAATGTCGATCTGCACCATGTCAATACGGGGCGTCATGATCTCGCGCACCGTGGTCTCGGGGAATTCCAGCGTGGACTGCAGCAGATCACCCTGCTCCTCGTCAATTACGCCCTCTTCCTCAACCGTTTCAATGATGGTGGAGAGCTCTTCCTCGGTAACGGTGGGGACGTCCTCGTCGTCGGTACCCCACATGCGGCGCAGAACGCGCATTGCGGAGGTTACCACAAACACAACGGGGAAGAGCACCCAGGTCAATGCGCGGATGGGGTATGCAACCATGCGCGACCAACGCTCGGGACGCGACTTACCCATGTTCTTGGGCAGGATCTCGCCAAATACCAGCAGGATCGCGGTCATGATCACGGTGGTCAGTACGGGGGCAAGCTCGTCTGCGGTGGAGACGTTGTGCTTGGTCAAGAAACGCAGAACGACAACGGTTGCCGCCGTGGTTGCTGCGGTATTGACCAGGTTGTTACCAATGAGAATGGTGCAAAGTGTGCTTGTAAAGTTTTCGCTTAAGTGATACGCCACCTTGGCGGTCTTATCGCCCGAATCAATGGCATTTTTGAGTCTTGCGGTGTTCAGGGAGCTGATGGCGATCTCGCTGCTGGAGAAGAATGCGGAGAAAATGACCATCAGTACGATAATGATAAGATATACGATCATTGTGCATCGTCCTCCTTATCATCGGGAATATGAATGACGACCTGCGTCAGTCTTCCGTCCTTGACCTCGTCTGCAATGATCTCCACGTCCTGGAAATCAAAGGTCTCTTCTTCCTCGGGCATTCTGCCAAGTGTATCGAGAATAAACGAGATCAGCGGCTTTTGCGCGACGCTGTGCGCGGGAGCAGGGAGACCGATACGGCAGAACGCCTCGCCCACCGTCATGCGGGAGGTCACGCGGAAGTAGTTGCCGCCCAGCTTGATAAAGTCGGGGTCCACCACGTCGTCCTCGTCCCAGATCTCGCCAACCAGCTCTTCAAGGAAGTCCTCAATGGTAACAATACCAATGGTGCTGGCCTTGTCGTCAATGACCACCGCCAGATAGTAGCGATGCTGGCGCATAATGGTCAAAAGATCGTCAATGTTGGCGTTTGCCTTAACAAAGAATGCGGGGATGAGCAGGGAACGCAGCTCAAGCTCGGGGTTCTTGAGGTATTCCTTGAGGAATGCACGGATAGGCAGCGTGCCCACAATGTTATCGGGACTGCCGTTGCAAACGGGAAGACGCGAGTGCGTGGTGTGCATGATCACGTCCTTGATCTGCTCGTTGGACATGGAAACGTCCACGAACACGATATCCTGGCGCACGGTCATAACGTCGGCTGCGGTCGTGCCTGCAAATTCCAGCGCGGACTTGAGCATATCGCTCTGCTCCTCGTCCACAATGCCTTCCTCTTCAATGGTTTCAATAATGTCGTACAGTTCGTCCTCGGTGATCAGGGGCTCGTCTTCGGGCTTGAATACACGGGCAACCAATTTATTCAAGAACGAAAAAACAGCCACAACAGGTGTAAATACCTTCATCAGCAAGCGCAAGGGAAGAGCGAACAGCAATCCAATGCTTTCGCTTCTGTCACTTGCAAGACTTTTGGGAATCATCTCGCCGAACGTAAATACAACTACCGTGACGTATACCGTACATATGATATTGATTGTATCCTCGTCCAGGCGGGAGCCGCCCAATAATTGCGCAGCAATGACGGTAGCCACAGAGGCTGCCGCAATGTTTACGATATTATTACCGACGAGAATGGTCGTCAGGGCACGCTCGAAGTGGTTGGTAATATACAAGGCGCGCTTAGCCTTGCGGTTTCCTTCTTCTGCCTGACTTTTGATTCTGATTTTGTTGAGCGTAGTATAAGCGCTTTCCGCGCCCGAAAAGTATCCGCTACAGGATACAAGGGCAACAAATACGATTAAAAGCAAAAATAATCGTATACTGTCTCCGTCCATGATGTAGAATGTTTCTCCTTGTTACAAAATAATATTAAATATTATAAAGGATGCGAGCGATTTTGTCAAGTCATTTTCCAAAATATGCGTCAAAAGGGGAGAAAATACGCCAAGAACATCAATTTTTTGTAAAATGTGAAAAAATGTTTGCAATTCTGCGTGGGTTGTGCTATAATATATCAGTTAACGCATGGAAAGGAGGAATGGCTGTGCTGCAAAATACAACGTATCAGTATCTGGGGCGTATTCAGGATCCGGCTGCCCTCAAGGCACTGGATGAAAAAGAGATCCTTGCGCTCAATGCGGAGATCCGCGATTTTCTGATCAAGCGCGTCAGCGAGAACGGCGGCCATCTTGCCTCCAATCTCGGCGTGGTGGAACTCAGCGTGGCATTGCACCGCGTGTTTGATTCCCCCAAGGATCATTTTATCTGGGATGTCGGACACCAGTGCTACGTACATAAAATGCTCACGGGTCGCTTTGATCAGTTTGAAACGTTGCGCCAAAGCGGCGGACTTTCGGGCTTTACCAAGCGCAGCGAGAGCGCACACGATCCGTTTGGCGCAGGGCATTCATCCACCTCTATTTCGGCAGCGCTGGGCTTTGCCATGACCGATAAGCTTTCGGGCTCGGATGCGTATTCGGTTGCCATTATCGGTGACGGCGCGTTTACCGGTGGCATGGTGCACGAGGCGCTTAATAACGTGGATAAGCATTTGCGATTGATCATCGTGCTCAACGAGAACGAGATGTCGATTGCCAAAAATACGGGGCGTTTTGCCAAAACCTTGGCGCGCATTCGCCGCAGAAAGGCGTATTTCGATGCCAAAAAGGTGACCAGAAACGTGCTTAAAGGCATTCCGCTGATCGGTACGCCCTTGTTTAACGGCGTCAAGCGCCTGAAAATGGGCATCAAGAACGCGCTGTACGGCAGTAACTATTTTGAGGATCTGGGCTTGACGTATCTGGGGCCTGTGGACGGAAACGATTCCGTTGCCATTGAAGCACTTTTGCGCGAGGCGAAAAAGCTGGACGAGAGCGTGATCATTCACGTCAAGACCCGCAAGGGGCTGGGCTATGAGCCTGCCGAGCAATCGCCCACTGCGTATCACGGCATTTCTCCGACCGGAAAGACCTACGAAAAGCCAACCTTCTCGCGCGTATGCGGCGAGGTGCTGACCGAGCTTGCGCAGGAAAACGAGCGCATTTGCGCCATCACGGCTGCAATGGGTGACGGCACGGGCTTGGAGATCTTCCATAAGGCGCATCCCGAGCGCTACTTTGACGTTGGCATTGCAGAGGAGCATGCGGTCACGTTTGGTGCCGCCATGGCTGCAAACGGCTATCTGCCCGTGTTTGCGGTGTACTCCACCTTCTTGCAAAGAGCTTACGACCAGATCATTCACGATGCTGCGCTGCAGGAGCTGCCGCTTTTGCTGTGTATCGACCGTGCCGGTATCAGCCAGGCGGACGGTGCTACGCATCACGGTATTTTTGACGTGGCGTTCCTGTCGCATATCCCGGGGGTCAAGATCTACACACCGGTGACCTCCGCCGGTCTGGCGCTTTCGATTAAAACCGCAATCGGGGACGCATGCCCCGTGGCAATTCGCTATCCCAACGACCGCGAGCGTGACGAGGTGCTGGAACGCTTCTATGGCAACGGTGCTCCCGATGACATTGACGTGCGCGCCTGGAATACCGAGGGTGCACAATGCGTGATCGTGACGCACGGCAAGATCGTGCGAGAGGCGATCCGTGCAGTAGACGCGCTTGCAGAGCAGGGCGTGCGCGCGGGCATTCTGCTTTGTGAATACATCAAGCCTTACGACACTCTGGCAGCGCGTGTATCCGAGCTGATTGCAGATCACGAGACGCCCATTGTGTTTTTGGAGGAGGAAATCCGCGCAGGCGGCTTTGGTATGATGCTTTCCGATACCATGGCAAAAGCGGGTACGCTGCCGCGACACGCCATCATGGCAATTGACGATAACTTCGTGGTGCAGACCAAGAACGAATCGGTCTATACCACCGCGGGCATTGACGCGGATTGCATTGCGCAAACCGTTCGCTCCTTGCTGAAATGAAAATAAGGGCTTCGCCAAGCGGCGAAGCCCTTTTGTATTTTGTCGAAATTACTTTACGTCAATAATCGACTCGTTCCACATATCGGGAGCCTGGTAACCCATGAGGTTGACCATGGTAGCCGCTACGTTGGACAGACCGAACTGACCGTTGTCAGCTTTGACGGTGTAGCTGTCCTTGGCGGGGGTGTTGTCGTAGATGATGCAGGGAACGGGGTTGAGGGTGTGGCTGGTCTTAGCCTTGAAGGAGCCGTCCTTGCCTGCCTTAGGCATACCCTTCTTGTCGCACTCGTACATCTCGTCGGCGTTACCGTGGTCGGCGGTGATGAGAGCCACGCCGCCCAGCTTGTCCACGACGGACAGGATGCGAGCCAGCTGGAGGTCAAGAGCCTCCATGGAGCAACGGGTGGCCAGCAGGGAGCCGGTGTGACCCACCATG
>JAZRQR010000191.1:0-20426 GCA_045650025.1 Eubacteriales bacterium | reverse complement strand
CCTGCGGTCGCTTTTTGAAAAAAGCGACGTAAAAACTTTCAAAAGAGATGTTGGTGGTCGGATAAAACAAGCCCTCGGCGCAGCCGAGGGCTTTGTTTGTGTTTTATTTTATTTAAGTTCGACGACAGTCACGCCGCTATCGCCTTCGCCGTACTGTCCTCGACGGAAGGATGCCACGCGCTTATCGCTGCGCAGGAAATTCTGCATTGCCTGGCGCAGCGCGCCCGTTCCCTTTCCGTGAATAATACGCACGGTGCGGAAGCCGTACAAGATCGCGCTATCCAGATACTTATCCACCGCAAACCAGGCCTCGTCTCCGTTCATGCCGCGCAGATCAATCTCATCCTTGAAATCATGGTTCTTCTGCACGCTGTAGGTAGACACCTTATTCTTTTTGCCGTCCTTGGTCAGCGTTGCCTCTTCTACGACAAGCTTAAGATCCTTGACGTTGACGCGCGTAGTCAGAATACCTGCCTTGATCTGAGCGTTACCGCTCTTATCCGGTACCTCTACCACGACACCCTTAGTGCCAAGCGAGCGAATGATGACCTCATCGCCCTTACGCAAGGCTCTGGGCAGCACGTAATTCTTATCATCCTCGTCCCGCTTCTGCACGGGATCAAACTTATCCCCGTTCTGCTTCAGGTGATCGCGCACCGCTCTCTTAGCCGCGTCCATTTCCTCGCCCATTCTGGCGCTATCCTTGGATTTGCGGACCTTCTCCATCTGCTCCAGAATAAAATCATACGACGCCTTAGCGCTTTGCACCATGGAATTCGCCTTGACTCTGGCAGCCTCCAGCTCTTTCTCCGCGCGAGCGACCTGCTCGGCGATCTTTTTCTCAGACTGGCGCTTGAACTGCTCGTATTCCTCTCGCAATCTCGCGCTCTCTTCCCTTTGCTGCTCCATTTCCATGCGGCTCTGCTCCAGCTGTCCGATCACGTCCTCAAAGTGACGGTTATCGGCGCTGATCAGCTCCTGTGCACGACCAATGATAGCGGTAGAAAGTCCCAGCTTTTCCGAAATGGCAAACGCATTGGATTTACCGGGTGTGCCGATGATCAGCTTATAGGTAGGACGAAGCGTCTCCACGTCAAACTCGCAGCTTGCATTTCGCACGCCGGGGGTATTGAGGGCAAACGCCTTAAGCTCTGCATAGTGCGTGGTTGCTGCGCAAAGCGCACCCGCCGCACGCACCGATTCGATGACCGACACGGCAAGAGCCGCGCCCTCAACGGGGTCGGTACCCACGCCAAGCTCGTCAAACAACACCAGCGTCTGCTCGCCGACCTGCTCCATGATCTGCACGATATTGACCATATGCGAGGAGAAGGTGGAGAGCGATTGCTCAATGCTCTGCTCATCTCCCAGGTCTACCAGCACGGCACGCAGCACGGGCACGACCGACTCCTGATCGGCAGGAATATGCAGACCCGATTGCGCCATGAGCGCAAACAGACCCAGCGTTTTCAGCGTAACCGTTTTACCGCCCGTATTGGGACCCGTGATGATCACGGTATCGTATCCGCATTCGCCACCCAACGCAACGTTAATGGGCACCACGCGATCGCGGTCGATCAGCGGGTGTCTTGCACGCACAAGACGGAACGTACCGTCCTCGGACAACGCAGGCGCTGCGCCGTTCATAGCGGCCGAAAGCTCCGCGCAAGCAAAGCAGAACGAAAGAGTTACAATATTATAATAATTAAGCGTCAGCACACCCGTTGCGTTGCTGACCGCCTCGGAAAGCTCGGCAAGAATGCGCTCGATCTCGTGCTGCTCTTTGGATTGCAGCACGCGCAGCTCGTTATTGGCTTCGACCACCGCCATGGGCTCGATAAACAAGGTAGCGCCCGAGGACGAGGTATCATGCACCAGACCCTTGACCTCGTTTTTATACTCGGTTTTAACCGGGATGACGTATCTGCCGTTACGGCTGGTGACGATATTTTCCTGCAGGTACTTGGCATGTGCGCCGCCCTGCACGTACTTTTGCAGCGTATCCTTGATGCGGCTATTGGTTGCGCGGATCTTGCGGCGAATGTCCGCCAGTGCGGGCGATGCTTCATCCGCGATCAGATCCTCCGCCACGATGGCGCGCGTGATGCGCTCCTCCAGCTTGCGGTCGGGGGTCAAGCGATCAAAGATCTCGTCCAGCACGGTATCAAATATGTGATTGCCGTGGCAATAATCCACCAAAAGACGCGCAGTACGCAGCACGTTGGCAACGTCCAGCAGCTCGCGCGGCGAGAGTACCGCGCCCTTATCGGCGCGCTCACAGATCTCGCCCACGTCACGCACGTATCCAAACGAGGGCGTGCCCTTGACGTCCAAAAGTCTTTTGGCATCGGTGGTTCTTCTCTGTCTGCGCAAGATCTCCTCGGGGTCATCCGTTGGGATCAGCCTTGCCGCCATAGCGCGCGCACCGTCGGTGTGGGCGTGCTCGGCAAGCATGGCGCAGACCTTATCAAATTCCAAGGTTTGTAAGGTTTTATTTGAAAATGCCATTATTCATTCCCTTTCGCGATTGAAGCAGGCATTTGCGGAAGCTTTATTCTCCGCACGACTCGCAATCGGAGCAATCGCTCTCCGATGCGGCAATGCCATCCTGATATTCGGCAACCTTGACCATGACGGCGCATTCCATTCTCTTGCGGAACAGCTCACAGCCGTACTCATAAACGCCCGTGATCGAGCCGGTAGCGTGGTAGGCGTTGGCAGCGCAGCCGCCCGAGCAATACATTCTTGCCCAGCAATCCGCGCAATCGGGTCTTGCGTATGCGTTGCAGAGCTTGAACTCGTCACGCAGCGCGGTGTTGGTCACGCCCGTCCAAAGGTTGCCCAGCTTGTATTCCTCCTCGCCCACGAACTGGTGGCAGGGATACAGGTCGCCCCAGGGGGTGACAGCCATATATTCGGTACCCGAGCCGCAGCCGCTGATGCGCTTATATACGCAGGGACCGTGCTCCAGGTTGAGCATGTAATGATAGAAGGTAAAGGGTCTGCCCTCTCTGCGGCGGTCGATCTGCGCCTTGGCAAGAATTTCGTACTGCTCAAACAGCACGGGCAAATCTTCCTTAGTCAGCGCGTAAGGATCCTCGGGCGCGCAAACGACCGGTTCCATGGAAAGCTGATCAAAGCCAAGGTCCAGCATGTGGAATATATCCTTGGTGAAATCAGGGTTGTTATGGGTGTAGGTGCCACGCAGGTAGTAGCCCTTGCCCTCGCGCTTTTCCACAAAGTGCTGGAACTTGGGTACGATGGTGGCGTAGCTGCCCTTGCCGTTGACCGTCTTGCGCAGTCTGTCGTGCACCTCTTCTCTGCCGTCCAGCGAGAGCACCACGTTATGGCACTCGCGGTTTGCCCATTCAATGACCTCGTCATCCACCAGCACACCGTTGGTGGTCAGCGTAAAGCGGAAGTTCTTATTATGCTCCTTTTCAATGCTGCGTGCATATGCCACGGTTTCCTTGACCACGTCAAAGTTCATCAAGGGCTCGCCGCCAAAGAAGTCGACCTCCAGGTTGCGGCGCGTGCCGGAATGCTTGATCAAAAAGTCGATGGCAGCCTTACCGACCTCCAACGACATGACCGCGCGCTCACCGTGGTACTTGCCCTGTGCTGCAAAGCAGTATTCGCAGTTGAGGTTGCAGGTATGCGCAACGTGCAGGCAAAGTGCCTTGACGACCGTGTTGCGGTTCTTGAAGTCAAACGCCTTGTCGCGGTAGATGTCGGGCGCGAACAGCTTGCCCTGCTCCTTGAGTGCGGTAATGTCGTCGTAGCACTCGGACAGCTCCTCGGCGCTGACGTCCTCGCGCTCGCCGTACTTTGCAAGCATGGCATCCACAATGCTCTGCTTGTCGTGCTGCTCGTACATGGCAATCATATCATATGCGACCTCGTCCACGCAGTGCACCGAGCCGCTGTAGATATCCAATACAATATTGTAACCGTTTAATTTATACTGATGTATCATAGAATTTTTCCTTTCATAAAGCATCGGGGCTCGGGCACATCGCCCCAGCCCCGATCGTTGGCTTTAGCCAATCAGTCCTTCTTAGACTCGCACTCCTGGTTTGCTACGCCGCAAGAGGTCTTGCAAGCGGACTGGCAGGAGGTCTGGCACTCGCCACAACCACCGTTGTTAACGCTCTTAGCGAGGTCACGGGTCTGGATAGTCTGAATTCTCTTCATGATCATTATCTCCTTATATTAGAATAAGCTTAACAGATGTATTATAGCATCGATAGCGTTTTTTGTCAATAGGTTGTGAGAAAAAACAATGGTAACGGTTATAAAGAATCCCGTGGACCACACAAGCGATCCACGGGATTTGGGTTATTTGATCAAATCACTCTGCGCGCCCCATGCGGCAACGGCTTTTTCAAGCAGGCGCCGGTATTCCTCTTCCGAGAGGTTATACTGATTCTTAAGCTGTGATTTGGCAGCGGCAGGACGGTGCTTCATGTAATCACGAATGACGTTGATGTAGTACATCCAGGAGGGCTTTGCGCCGTCATACGGGGTAGCGGTGCCGTCGGTACACTTCCAGCGATCCAGCTGCAGCTGCATGACGGGCGCGACCGTATCCACGATCTCCTCGAGGATGGGCAGCGACGCCTCGGGTGCGAAATACACCTCGGTCACCCAAATATAGCGCATCAGAAAACGCTCGCGGAACTCGGGATTCTTCATCAGCCCATTGATCAGAATGCCGATGACCGAGCCGTCACCAACCGTGCCCTGCAGGTTGGTGTCGATATTGGAATTCAAGCCCACGCCGTGGTCGGTATCTACCACGCAGAAGCGCCACTTGGTATCCTGCCCCGATACGCTATACGGGTTGCTGTTGCGCCACACCTTGACGTTATTGTTGGGCCAGTCACTGCAGTTGAGATAGATCTGTGCGCAGAAATAGTCGATCAGATTATCAGTATCCACGCGGTCACATACGTATTGGTAGTGCTCGGGATCCGCCATGTCGTACTTTTGCGCGTACTTGAACAGCGCATTGAATTCGTCCGCATCCTGCTGCGTGCCGTGGGTCACCAAATACTCGAATTTGACATACGGAATGGGGTACGGGCACTCCAGCACGGCAAGATCCTCCTCCGGAACGCCGTACACGGTTTCAAAATATTTCTCGTCAAAGCGTTCGCGCGCATTGTAAATGCCCCAGAACTCACCGTTGATGAACACGAACACCGGCTTGTACGCCATGGTTTCCACGTGCAAAAGCGAATCTAAGCGCGCAATGTACGCATCACCAATATGCGAGCGCGAGATGGTACAGCCCGAGTTGTCACCGCCGCCGTTACGCAACAAGAGTCTGCGGTAATAAATAGTGTCGTCCCCCGTTGCAGAAGGGGTTGCGTAATTGCCAAAAATATTGTAAGAAAATGCATTGAGATTTTCCGAAACCTCGGGATTTGCGTTTTCGCGGAACAGAATACGGAAGGATTTTTCGGTCATACCAAGCGATCCCTTACCGTTGAGCGCGATCTCCACCCAGGAGGAAAATTCGCAGCTGTCCTCGGTGAAATACTCCAAGTACGCCTGAATACGCTCGTGCCCCTCCGAGTAATTCATGTAAATGTTCTTACCCGTGGGATCGGTGCTGACAAAATCCTCAGGCTGCACGGCAAGACAGAACACGTCCAGCTCCTCCGCGCGGAGATTTTCGCCCACAAAATAGGTCTGCGTGGTCACGGGGGTGGAATCCTTGCCGTTGGTGGCATAGGCACGCACCGTCCATGCGCCCATTTGCGAGAACACGTTGGGCGAGAAGGTATTGCCCATGGCAAGCACGGCGTTCTGCGTCAGCTCGCCCCACGCCATATCGGTGGTATCGGTCATGGAAATGGGCGCTTCATAGCGCTGCGCCACAACGGTGCGCGGATCTGCACCGTTAACGGTATAGAACACGGTGTACCCATCGGGCGCAGTCATTTCCAGGGAAAATTCTTCATTATAAAAACCGCTTTGGTGCGAGAATACCACCTCGCACGCCTGCGTGTGCACCTGCACGTTGACATCCCCTTGGCTGGTCTGCGGGCGGATCTGTCGCAAAAGTGCTGCAGATGCTTTTGTCAGGTCAACCGTATCAAAGGGTGCGTAGGGAGAATCCGCATCGCGACGGATCAGCGTATCCTTGGATGCGCTTTCCAGATAGTGACGTGCGTCACCCTGATCCAGCGTGTGCAAGGAAAGGTACTCCACCACGCCCGCCTGCCCCTTGATGGGACGGTTATTTTGCAGCTCCGTGCCCACGGGCGCGATAACCAAGCGCATATCGGTAGCAGAAAGCAGCATGTCGGGACGGATGGCATCGGTATGCTCGGTTTGCAGCACGGTCTGCGCCACCTCGGTATTGGTTGCCTGTCCCTGCACCAGATAATAGCCTCCCGCAGGAATGGTGGCACCAAAGGGCAACGGATATTCGCGCCAGACGTAATCACCGCCGCACACAAAGATCGAAAGTCCCTGCAAAGCCAGCTCCACCTTGCCCGTATTGTACAAGCAAACGTAGCTGTGCGCTACGGGTGCGCTTTTGGAGGTCGCGCCCGCATAAACGGACGACAGGATCAGCTTGGAAAAATCAGCGTTCGGATCCAGATCCGCAGCCGTAGGGTAGCTCTCGTCGGGCACAACGACGCCGGTTGTCGGCTCGGTGGCGGTCGTCTCCCCGGTTTCGGGCAGCGTTTGCCCCGAGCAAGCGCCAAGCAGCAGACAAAGCGCCAGCAACGCGCATAAAAGATGGAATATTCGGATCGGTTTCATATCGGTCCTCCGTTTACTTACATTTACCAGACAAATTCCGTTTCAGACTCTTTCACCCGGGGTGCTTGCGCCAGCGCCTCCAGCTCCGGAAGATCCTTGGCAATGGCTTGCCAGTAAGGCTGACCCAGGAAAAAGAACCCGCTCATCAAAAACAGATTGCGCAATCCTGCGCCGATCTCCAGGCGCAGCTTTTGCACCAGATTTTCGGGCGAGAGTGCATTTTCGGGATATACGGTGGATTCGCTGTACGCGCATGCAGCATCCCCGATCAGCGACAGGTGTGTGCCGATCGAGCAAAGGATCTCGCGCTGTGCGCCCTCGCGGCAAAACTCGTGGTCTCCAAAATGCGCTTCACCCACGCGGAACAACACCCGGGGGAAGGCATTTTTGATGCGCGTGATATCCGCGCCGTGTCGGCTGTCGCCGTTATGCATGACCATAATGCCGGGGATCATGCCCGTGGGCACCGTTTTTTGCATAAACTCCAGAATCGCATCGCATTGTACGTCACACCATGCGTTCCACAAATCGTCTCCCTCGGTCGCCAAAGAAAAGATATCGGGCGCGGACAAGTGCGCATACTGCGGGTATTTTTGATAAAACGCGCTCATACAGGTTTGGCAGCAGCAGCCTCGCAGCTCCCTGCCCCAATGTCCCACGCGCAGATCATCGTCAAAAAACAGCTTGGTAAAGCCCATGGCATACAGCTCCTCTGCCACCTCGCGACTCTCGCGCAGCATGGCTTGGTTGCGCACGCAGGCGGTAAAAGGCATGGGCGAGCCGTCGGGATTGACGCGCAATTGCCAATGCCCGGGTACGCCGGGGTCACCCGCATCGCCAAGCAAAGCAGCACCGCCGTGTCCAACCGGCACGGTGACCACCTGCACCTCAAAGCCGTGGCTTTCAAGGAGCGCCTTAGCGTCAAGGATCTCCTGCTTGGTGGCAAGGCGGTTGCCGTACGCATACACGTCCAGCCAAACCGTCTCCACGCCCGCCGCCTGCATCAGCGCAATGCGACTTGCAGAGGTAGCGGGATCCAGGATCTCACTTGGAATAAAATCGTATTGAATATGTAATGCTTTTGCCATATCAGTCCTCCAGAACACGCAGGGTTTTGGGCACGCCGCCACCGGTGCTATGCAGCTCGGTGCCGCTTTTCTGCATTTGTGCGAGCGTTGCCAGCAGCTCGCCCGTTACAAGCTCACCGGGTACTACCAGCGGAATGCCGGGGGGATATGCCCACACGTACTCGGCTGCCACGCAACCGTCCGCTTGTGCGGTCGGCACACTGACTTGCGGAATATCCGCTGCTTGCCAAGGGGCATACACGGTATGCAATTGCGGGAACGTTCGAATCGAGGTCAAAAAATCCGCTTCAATGCGAATGTCGATCTCACAAAGCGCACGCGCAAGGCGCAAAAATCCCTCGTCGGTATCGGCAAGCGAGGTCATAGCAATGATATAATCCCCCGCCGCCATTTCCACTTCAATGTTGTATTCGTCACGCAAGATCTTTGCCAGCGCGTGCCCCGTAAGGCACGTGCCGCGGGTGCTGATGACCAGCTTTCCTATGTCGTATGCCTCGATATACGGCGGTAACTCACCGCGAAAGCAAAGGCGCAGCTTGGTCATGTGCGACACCTCGCGCTCAAAGGCGTGAATACGCGTCATCCATGCCGCTACAAGTGCCTTTCCCTGCTGCTCCAGCAAGCGGATGCAGCGCGCAGATTGCTCCATGAGTATATAGGAGGGGCTGGAGGTCTGGAACACCGCCAGCTGTGCGGCAAACGCCGCGGCATCGGGGCAGGTCTTGCCCACCAATGCAAGTGCAGTCTGCGTGGGAGCAGGCAGCGTTTTATGCAAGGAGCAGATGGCAATATCCGCGCCTTGCGTGATGGGATGCGCATGCATCTCACCAATGCCCAAATGCGCGCCGTGTGCCGCGTCCACAAGCAGGCATGCGCCGCGTGCGTGTGCAACCGCAGCAATACCCGCAATATCACTGATCACGCCCTCATAGGTGGGACTTGTGATGATGACCAGCTTGGCATCGGGCGCATCGGAAAGCGCTGCATCCACCTGCACAGGCGTAATGCTGCCGCAAATGCCGCTCTCTGCATCCATTTTGGGATACAGATAGGTCGGCTTCAAGCGGCAAAGCTCTATGCCGTTGTACACCGACTTGTGGCAGTTGCGCGCCACGACCACCGCGCGATCATGCCCCGCAAGGGCACGAATGGCAGCAAGAAGACCGCCTGTTGAGCCGTTGACCAGCAAATGCGCACTCGCAGCGCCAAACAGACGCGCCGCGCGGTTGCATTCGTCAAGGATCACACCGCTCATGTCGTGTAAATTATCACTATCCGTAATTTCGGTAATGTCGCGCTCGTAAGGAAAATCGCCGCCCGAAAGCGCTACGTTGCGCTTGTGACCCGGCATATGGAAGGGATAGCGATCCACGCCGTCCAGCATAGCGGAAATATGATTCTTATCCACGACTGCCTCCCTTCGGCTTGACCGATTCGTAAAACTCCAGCGAGTCAAATCCCCTGCCCAAGTGGTTGAGCAGATAGGTCTGCGCGGTGCGCGAGAACTCGGTCACGTCCTCGGCATCGGCAAGCTCAAAGGAAAAGACGCGCTCGACCGAGGCGTGCAGCACGTAGCGCATGGCTGCCGTAACGGCAGGCGTCATGGCGCAAAGCACGCTCTTTTCGCGGTCGCCGTCCGCATCTGCGCCCACCATGGGGGTGCGCACCAGCTTGGACTGGCGCGACAGGCACTCGGCGCAAAGCAAGCGGCCGTTCATCACGTCCAGATAATTAAGCCGCTCGTCCACGCTGCCGCAGCGACAGCAGGCATCCAGCTCGGGCAGATAACCCGAAATGGCAGCCGCGCGCAATTCAAACACGCCCTTGATCAGCTCCTGCGGCTTCTTTTCCCGCCCGATTAAGTAAAGCGAATTCAGCAACATGCGCAACAGCTCCTCGGCAGGCTCATCGCGGTCGGAAAGCTCGTTTGCCACGTCACAAAGGTACACGCCAAGGCTCATTTTGACAATATCGGAGGACAGATCGTAAAACGCGTTGAGCACGCTTCCCTGTCGCATCCAGTAAAAGTCCCCCTTGCGGTATAGCTCAAAATTGCCGTAAGTAAACAGCTGAGAGCACGCCATTGCAGGGCTTTTGAGTGATTTTCCACCCTTGACCATGACCGAAATTCTACCGTGCTCGGCGGTCAGAATCTGTAAAAGCTTGTCGTGATCGCCCGTGCTTTGCACGCGCGTGACAAGTCCGTCCACACTCATTTGCATATGGTTGCTCTCCTTTCATTTGGAATACGATCCGTACGGGCGATTCGGCATTTCGGCTCTGCCGAAATATTCGCCCCTACAATTGTTCGTTTTTTATTCCGGCTTATAACCGAAGTTGGAAACCGCTGCCGCACTCTCGCGCCAGTTTTCCTTGACCTTGACCCACAGATTCAGGTATACCTTGGTACCCAGCAGCGCCTCCAGATCCTGACGCGCATAGGTGCTGACGCGCTTGAGCTCCTCACCGTTCTTGCCGATGATAATGCCCTTGTGCGAAGCCTTTTCGCAGTAAATGGTTGCGTAAATGCTGACCAGCGTGCGTGCGTCCTCAAACTTTTCGATCACAACGGCAATACCGTGCGGTACTTCCTTGTTCAGCGTGCGCAGCAGCTTTTCGCGGATCAACTCGGCAGCCACCTGTCTCTCGGGCTGGTCGGTTGCAATGTCCTCGGGAAAATACCAGGGAGATTCAGACAGGAAGGGCTTGCACTCGTCCAGCACCTCCTTAACACCCTTACCGTTCTTGGCGCAGATCGGCACGACGGCGGAGAAGGAATGCTTGTCCGCATACGCGGCAATGGTCTTTGCCACGATCTCGCGGTTATACATATCGATCTTGTTAAGCGCCAGCACGCAGGGCACGCCGCTTCTCTTGAGGTAGGTAATAATATCCTCCTCCACGCGGGTGATCTCCTTGCCGGTATCCACCACCATGATCACGGCATCAGCCTCGTACATGGTGCTGTTGGCTTCCTTGACCATGTAATCGCCCAGCTCGTTCTGCGGGCGGTGGATGCCGGGGGTATCGATAAATACGTACTGATCCTCGCCTACGGTATGAATGCCGGTGATGCGGTTACGGGTGGTTTGGGGCTTGGAGGACACGATTGCCACCTTTTCGCCCAAAATTGCGTTAAGCAGCGTGGACTTGCCTACGTTGGGTCTGCCCACGATTGCGATAAATCCTGTTTTTCTCATTAGTTATCCTCTTTAGTTTTGATTGATCTGATTTTGCTCCACAAACGCACGCACGTCGTCACGGAACAGGTCTGCGTACTCACCCGAGATCAGGCTATAGACGCGAATGGTTGCGGGCGGATTGGTAGTGCCGTAGCCACCTACGATGACGTAAAACGGCTCATCCTTGACCTGCAGCGTCCAGCTGACGTACCCGTCCTTATCGTTGACGCTCTCGTTCTTGCCAAACGAACGAAAATCCTTCCAGCTCGCGGCGCTGCCCTTGTCGGCAATGGCAAGCAACGCGTTCAGCGACATGTAGGTTTCCTCCAGCTCCGCCGCCTCCTTGGCTTTGACCAGCTCGGAAATACGCCAGACGCTCAAGGGGCCAAGAAAGACCAGAAATACGGCAACGCATACAAGAAAGGTGATCAGCTTGACGTTGCGCGTTACAAAGGTCTCGGTCTGCCCGACCGTTGCCTCTTCTGCCTTGGGCTGCTTTTTGTAGGGGTTTTGCTTTTTATAGGGGTTTTCGCGTTTTTCGGGCTCTCGTCCGTCCATCATGTGCTATGTACCTCCAGGCCCAGCAGCTTCATGATCTCGGACTGTCTTGCACGCATATCGGCGTCGTCCTCTTCGCTGCGCTCGTGATCGTAGCCCAGCAGGTGCAGCATGGAGTGCACGCAAAGGAATGCCACCTCGCGCTCATAGGAGTGACCGTACTCCTGGGCTTGTCCCCAAGCCTTTTCCAAGGAGATCACGATATCGCCAAGGTTGTTACGGATCTCGTCCAGCACGGGCTCCTCTCCCTCGCCCTCGTAATCAAAGAGCGGGAAGGAAAGCACGTCGGTCTCGCGGTCGATCTCGCGGAACTTGCGGTTGAGCTCGCGGATGCCCATGTTGTCGGTAAAGGTCAGCGATACCTCGCAGCCGTTGCAAAACTGCTCGTAATCCAGCGTTGCCTCAATGGCGCGGCGCAGCAAAATCTTGAGCTTGTAGGTCACGGGCATGATATCCTGCTCGTTTTCAAAATAGATCTTTAACAGCATCTTGCGTCTCATTTGTGTGCATCCTCTTTTCTTGCATAGTGATATTTTTTGTCCTTGGATCTGTGCTCTGCTTTTTCACTGTCGTATTTCTCGTATGCGAGAATGATCTTTTGTACCAGGCGGTGGCGCACCACGTCCTTTTCGGTAAAGCGGTGCAAGGCAATGTCCTCAATGCCGTCCAGAATCCTGACCACCTCGGCAAGACCCGATTTCTGCCCCGAGGGCAGGTCGGTCTGGGTCAGGTCTCCCGTGACCACCATCTTGGAGCGGAAGCCAAGACGGGTCAGAAACATCTTCATCTGCTCGGGTGTGGCGTTCTGCGCCTCGTCCAGAATGATAAACGAATCGTCCAAGGTGCGTCCGCGCATGTACGCCAAGGGAGCTACCTCAATAATGCCCTTCTCCACCTGGCGCGCATAGTTTTCCGCGCCCAGCATTTCAAAGAGCGCATCGTAAAGCGGACGCAGGTAGGGGTCGATCTTGCTTTGCAGGTCACCCGGTAAAAAGCCCAGCTTTTCGCCCGCCTCAATAGCAGGACGGGTCAGGATAATGCGCGATACCTGACGGTCACGCAGCGCCTTGACCGCCATGGCAACCGCCAAAAAGGTCTTACCCGTACCGGCAGGTCCGACACCCAGAATGATGGTGTTTTTGCGAATTGCCTCCACGTACTGCTTCTGTCCCACCGTTTTTGCCTTGATGGGCTTGCCCTTGGTGGTCACGCAAATGCAATCGTCACCAAGCTCTGCAAGCTCACGCGCCTTGCCGCTGTCCACCATGTCAATGACGTAGCGCACGCTTTGCTCGGAAAGCTGGCTGTACTTGATCATATCGGCAAGATATTCGATCACCGCAGCGCCCTTATTGATCTGCTCGCGGTCGGTGCCCGATACGATAATGCTGTCGCCTCCGTCATCGGTTGCGCGGTTGCGCACCTGCACGCCAAAGGTCTGCTCCACGGCACGCACGTTGACGTCATAGCTACCGAAAATGGCGGCGGTATCCTCAGAGGAGGCTACCTTGATAATTCTTTGTTCCATAGGTTCTTCCTTTATGTTTTGTCTTTTACGTCGATTTCAAATTCCTGCACGGCGGCAATATCGGCAATGCAGGTCACCTGGGCACGCAGCACCACACCGCTCTCGCCGATCTCGGTGTAAATGTGCTTTTGCAGGATCTCACCATCACCAAGTGCACTTTGGATCTGCTCGGCAAGCTCTCTGTAAGCCAGGGTCAGCGCTGCCTCGGGGCTGCGCGTCTCGGTCTCTACCGTATAGGGCAGATACCGCTCGGTATACACAGCCAAAGGCAGGTCGACACCTGCCACGGGGCTACAGTTCTCCACGATATATATTATATCATACAATGCACCGCAATTTCCAGTATTTTCGAAAACTTTTATGGGAAAAGAGAAAAAAATTAACGATTTTTTCGCATATTTTTCCCCCGTGTACACTTTTTTCTCGTATTCGTACGGGATCTCGACCCGGAACTCGTACACCGTTCTTGCCTTGACCTGCCCGGCGGCACGCGTGAAGCGAAATCCGGTGGCTGCGCTGTCGTATACCCCAGCGATCAATATCTCTCCTTTTTTGACCTGCTGCCCCGCCATGACCAGCACGTTGCCGCGATACAGCTCGACCGACACCACCTCGCCGCTGCGCGCCGCCACCACGTGCGCCGGCCGCAAGGTCTGCACCGGCTCGGGCACGCGCTGCTCCACCAGCTCCACGTTTGCCACGTTGCCGCGCAGATTGACCGAGAGCCAGGCAATCTTATCGGTGGACAGCATGACGCGATTTTCCAAGGCATCGGTGTCCAGCCCCGGCAAAAACGTGCCCGGTGCAAAGCCCTGCGCGGCAAGCAGCTCCTTGACCTCGCGCTCGGTCAGGGTGGTGTTGCCCGTCACCCGCACGTCAAACACAAAGCACTCCGAGGCAACGATCAGCGCAAGCGCACACAAAGCACCGAGCAAAATTCCCGGGCGGCGGCACAGCCCAAGCACCAGCTGCGGCAAGCCACCGCGACGCTCGACCTTGTGCAGTACGTCCGCGCCCGCCAAAGACTCGCATAGCCTGCGCGCATGCCCCGTGCGCAGACAAAGGCGCAGATACGAGGCATCGCTGCCGCCGTCCAGATACACAATGCCGCCGCGCATGCAAAGGTTGAGCACGTGCTCCGCACTCCCGCGCGGCACGCACAGCACAACGTAACCAAGTAACCAATACGCAAAATTCATGCGCCCTCCTCAAAATGCACCGAGCAAATGTGTCCGCTGACCCCCAGCGCGCCTGAGATAAACGAGGTGCACCAAAGCCGCTCTCCGCAGATGCGCAGGCGCGTTTTGCCAAGATCCAGCAGCATCTCGCGCTCACCGTACTGTAAAATCCGGCGGCAGCCCTGCAAAAGCAGCCGATTTTGCCCGCGGATCTCGACGCGCACGCCGCTTACCACGTCGGGCGAAATATCAAATTTGCGCTCCAGCCATTCCATCATGCCCGCGCGCTCCTCTTTTTTGCGTCTGTGCATATTTCCCTCCGAATTTGCTATATTGTAGCAGATACGATGTATTATATGAACGCGTGGGAGGGTATATGAAAGCACCAAAACGTCTTGCCTTGCCTGGCAGCCTTGGATTTGGCATATTGGGAGTTGGCTGCATTGCGCTTTTGCTGCTTTATGCGGACGGCGCGGTAGAAGCCGTGAAAAAGGGGCTGCAGCTCTGCCATAACACGGTCATTCCCGCTCTGTTTCCCTTTATGGTAGCGTCCGAGATTCTGGTTGGCTGCGGCGGTGCTGCCGCCATTGGGCGCGTGCTGGCGCGCCCCTTTCGCGCGGTACTGGGCGTCCCCGGGGCTGCCACCTGCCCCATTGTGCTGGGCGCGCTTTGCGGCTTTCCCACGGGGGCGCGCGCCATGGCGGCTTTGTACGATCGAGGCGAGCTGAGCGCACGGCAATGCACCCGCCTGCTGACCTTTATCAATCTGCCAAGCTCGGCATACCTGATCAGCGCGGTGGGTGCCGGGCTGCTGGGAAGCCGCCGCACGGGGGCGCTGCTTTGGGGCATCAGTCTGCTTTGCGCCGGATTGACGGCTCTGCTGACGCGCATTCTGCTGCGCGATGACGTGCCCGATGCACAGCAAGAGATCACGCCTGTGCGCATGGGCGCGGCGGTCTTTACTGGCGCGGTGGGCACGGCGGCGCAGAGCATGCTTGCCGTGTGCGCCTACGTGCTGTTTTTCTCCGCCGTGCTGGGGGCTTTGCAAAGCGCGCTGGCAGGCATTTCGCTCTCCCCCGTGCTGCATGCGTTGGTGTACGGACTACTGGAGCTTTCGGGCGGCATGGCACGCGCGGCAGCCATTCCACATGCTACGCAAGCCGCCATGGTGTGCGCAGCGCTCGCCTCGTGGTCGGGGCTTTCGGTCATGTGCCAGATCATGACCGTGTGCCACGGCAGGGGCTTTTCCTTTGTGCCCTATCTGCTTGCCAAGCTGGGGCAAGCCATTCTTGCCGCCGCGCTGACCGGGCTTGCCGTGCGCTACCTGCTCCCCCTGCTGCCGCCCGAGCACGTGCACGCCGTAGTGCTGTTGCCCGAAGGCACGGCAAGCGTGCTCATACGCGCTGCCAATATCGGGTTTGTCACCTGCTTTGGTATAGGCTTGGTGCGAAGCATAAAAGCACGATGCCGGGGCAAACAAGAGCATGGCGCATAGTCCGCCTGAGCAGTAGCGCCCAACCGCCCCCCGAAAATGGCGCACCTTTGACTCTACGCGCTCATATACTGCCCATGAAGGGAATTTCCCTTCGCGAAAGGCGGTCACCCAATGAAACGTTCGGACAAAGACAAGCAGCAAACTCCCCTGCCCACCCGTGGGCAAACGGTAGCGGTGATCGGCTCGGCAACCAACGCCGCCCGAGCGCGTGACGTGCTGCAGCGCGCAGGTGTACGTGCCGAGGTCATCAAGCTCAGCTCCTCGGGCACACACGCGGGCTGCGTGTACGGTGCGGTCTTTTCAAGCGCGCAACGCCCCAGTGCCGCCAAGGCATTGGAGCATGCCGGTATTGCCGTGCGCGAATGGCTGGAGACCCCCGTATGAGCGCGCCCGTCTACCTTGATCACGCCGCCACCTCGTGGCCCAAGCCCACCGCCGTACACCGCGCGGTGTTTGATTGCATGACGCGCGCGGGCGGCAATCCCGGGCATGGCTCGCACGCGCTATCGGACGCCGCCGCCCGGCTGGTTTACGATTGCAGAAGCGCGCTTGCCGATATGTTTGGCGCAAGCCCCGAGCGCGTCATCTTTACCGCAGGGGCAACGCATGCGCTCAACCTTGCCCTGCACGGCAGCCTGCGGCAGGGAGACCACGTGCTTTGCAGTAACATGGAGCACAATGCGGTCTACCGTCCGCTCTGCGATCTGCAAAAGCAGCTTGGCGTTACGTTTGACACCATTGTCACGCCTGCCAATGACGCGCGCACGGGCACGGCACGCATTGTGACCGATGCCGCTGCCAAAAAGCACCCCAACACGCGCATGCTGGTGTGTGCGCATATGTCCAACATTGTGTCCTCGGTCATGCCGCTTGCCGCCCTGGGCGCATTTTGCAAGCGACACGGCATGCTGTTTTGCGTGGATGCCGCGCAATCCGCCGGACACCTGCCCATTGACATGGAGCAGATGCAGATCGATCTGCTCTGTCTGCCCGGGCATAAGGGACTTTACGGGCTGCAGGGCTGCGGCGCGCTGATACTGGGCAAGGACGTATCGCTCTCGCCGCTGCTGCAGGGCGGCAACGGCGTATTCTCGCTGTCGGGCGATATGCCCGATCTGCCACCCGAGCGATACGAGGCGGGCACGCTGCCCACGCCTGCCATTGCAGGGCTGCTTGCCGGCATGCGCGAGGTGCAGGCGCGCGGCATTGGCACGATTGCGGCGCAGGATAAGCACCTATATGACCGCGCTCGCGCCATGCTGGGGCGCTTTGAGGGCATACACGTCTACGCCCCGCATTGCCGCGGACCCGTGCTGTTATTTTCCCACGACCGCATCCCTGCCGACGCCTTGGGTGCGGAGCTGGATAAGCGCGGCATTTGCGTGCGGGCGGGCTTTCATTGCGCGGCGCTTGGGCACACCACGCTGCACACGCCCGAAACGGGTGCGGTGCGTCTGAGCTTTGGCATGAACACCACCGGGAGCGACCTTGACGCGCTCTACAGCGCCTTAAAGGAGATTTTGCTGTAACAGAAAGACACCACCGCTGCCGCGGTGGCGTTCGTTTTATAGCCGAAGGGAATTACTTTTGGGTACTTTCGATGAAAATCGGCTCTTGTACGTCGGTGGTAATGAGATAGAAATAATCGTGCTTTCCAAAGCCTTGCAAGATCACGCCCTCGTTCCATTCCTGCAACGTGCCCGCATAGTTGTAAGTGAGGTTACTCGGACATCTGCCAAGGGTGCGCAGGCTTGCGGGCAGATATACTGTCAACTGTGCGCCGTCGTCAACAGCGGAAATTCCTGCAAGAGCATTTGCCTTGAGCTCGGTCACGCCCTCGGGAATGTAGAGGTCAGTCGCCGTAAACGCACAACGTGCAAACGCATATGCTTCCACGGTCTGAATGCCCGCAATCTCGGGGATCTTGCCGTCCTTTGCAAGGCAAAGCTCCAGCGTGCCGGCAGCGGTATCCACCAGACAGCCGTCAATCATTTTGATAGTTGCGTTATGCTCATCAACCGTCACATTCTGCAAATTGTCCATGTCTGCCCAAAGGGAGAAATCTATGCTGGTCACGGTACTCGGAATGGTAACGCCGCTGACCTGCTCAAACGTTGCGTTGCGCATAATGGTCATGCACAGCTCTGCCTGCTCACGGGTATAGCATTGTTTTGCAAGCGCAATGATCTCGTCAACGCTCTGACGGTACTGCTCTGCATCCCAGCCGCAGTATTCGGTCAGATAGCTGTAAATCTTTGCTCTCTCTGCTTCGGTTGCTCCCAAATCAAACACGTAAATATCGCTGTACACGGAAACGGGATACGCATTGATCAGCTCCTCACGTTCAGCAGCATCACTGATATTCGCGGGAGAGAGCTTGAGAAAATACGCCGTAAACTTATTGTAATCAAAAGCAGACATGCTGCTTCCCTGCGCCTTTTTGCACAGTGCTTCCATGGTAGGTGCGGTCAGCACAACGGGGAAATCTGCAATGCTGCCGGCTGGCATGCTGCCTTGCTCGATTTTGATAGCAGTCACGGTGTCACCCGCGGGAGAGGTTTCGGGGATCTCAATGACGTAGTCCTGCTCGTTTTCGGGATCGGTCGTGATATATCTGAGTGAGCACGTACCGTCACCGTTGGAAAGGAAATACAGATGGTAAGGCTTGCCGTCGGGGAAGCTGTCCTTTTCGCTCAGATCGGCAAACAGCTCTTCCGGATCTTTTTCGCCTGCGCCAAGATCGAAAAGATCCGAGAGGTCACAGCCAACCAAGCAACCGCAAAGCAGAATGGCTGCCATGCAAAGTGTCAAAATGGTCATCGTTTTTTTCATGTTCGTTCCTCCTTGTCATTCGGATGCCTATGTGACATCCCTTTCATAGAATTTCAGCACGATTTTCATTTGCGCTTTTACCGTGCTCATCTATATAGACGGCAAAAATCGTCATCCTTGCACACTTTTCAGTATTTTTTCAAAAAATCAGCAAAGAATTATAAAAAAAAGCAAGGACTGCATCCTTCGGATGCAATCCCTGAATATATCAGCCGCAGAGCATGTTTTTATGATATGACCTGCTTTTCTCTCAAAAATTCATCCAGCACGTCGGCTGCCAGCGCGACAAGGCGCGGACACGGACGCTTTTGGTAATACGCGGGAGTTCTTTGCTCGGGATCACCGCCTGCGGTGGTCTCTACGCCTGCAAGCAGCTCACGACAGACGATCGAGCCGCCCGACTGCGCAGAAAAGCGCGCCGCAAGCTCGCGAATATCGGCATACGTGCGCTTTTTCGCCTCCATATCCCCCGGCTCCGCGTAGCCGCAGATCAGGTCGTATGCCATAAACATACCGCTGACCGCACCGCAAACCTCGCGCATTCTGCCCATGCCGCCACCAAAGCCGCTTGCAAGCTTTGCCGCCGTAGTGGTATCCAAGCCCGTAATATCCTCAAATGCCAGCAGCACCGCCTGCGCGCAGGTATATCCCTGCAGGAAAAGTGCCTCGGCACGCTCGCCTCTTGTGCCCATAGTTGACCTCCCAAAGAGTTTATCTTGCAACTATTATAACAAAATACAAAACAACTGTCAATGCATAGAAAAACAAAAAAGCACTGCGATTGCAGTGCTTTTTGCTTGGAGCTGGTAATCAGAATCGAACTGATGACCTCGTCATTACCAATGACGTGCTCTACCGACTGAGCCATACCAGCATGTCGTTCGCTGACGACTTTGATAGTATAACAGATTCTTTTTGATTTGTCAATACCTTTTTTCAAATTTTTTCGATTTTTTTGAAATTATTTTTTCGGGCGAAAATCGGTCGTTTTTATGCCGGAGAAACAAGCACTCCGTGAATCTTTATCAGTTTGCTTGTAGGGGAGGATGAATTTGCTTGCAAATATTCCTCCCCTACAGAGTCTTTCATCGCTTTACAGATAGCAAAATGCTCCCCTTGCCCTCACTTTCCATTCCCATTATTTTTCAAAAAATCATTGACAAAATCCTTACGTTATGTTATAATGCACCCGTATATGTCAAACGCTGGGAACGGAAGTAGTAGGCAGTCCCCTTTCGCACAGAGATCGAACGGTTGGTGAGAGTTCGAGGAAAGCATTGCCCAAGTCGTCCGGGAGCGGTGCGGATGAAATTTTAGTAGTCCGCAACGGGTCACGCCGTTAAAAGTGCTTATGAGTGCATACCCTTTTGGGGTGTGAAATCAGGTGGTACCGCGTTATCTCCACGTCCTGATACAAGTCAGCGACGGCGGAGATTTTTTATTTTTGTAAAATATGATAAGGAGATACACCGACATGAATTCCTACAACGAATTACCGAAAACCTATTCCCCCGGTGAATTTGAGGACAAGATCTATGCGACTTGGTGCGAAAAGGGCTACTTTACCCCCACCATTGACAAGACCAAGCCCTCCTACACCATTGTCATTCCCCCTCCAAACATCACAGGTCAGCTGCACATGGGTCACGCGCTGGACATCACCCTGCAGGACATTCTGATCCGTTATAAGCGCATGGCAGGCTTCTGCACGCTCTGGCTGCCCGGTACCGACCACGCGTCGATCGCAACCGAGGCAAAGATCGTGGAAGCAATGCGCAAGGAAGG
>JAZRQR010000190.1:0-11392 GCA_045650025.1 Eubacteriales bacterium | reverse complement strand
CCTTATTCGTTCCATACAGCAAGGTTATCTAAAACAAAGCCTCCCCGTTGGGGAGGGGGACCGCAGAGTGAGCTTGCGAACGGGCGGTGGTGGGGGTTCCCATAAGATCGCTCCTTCACCTCAATAAAAAGGAGTAGACTCGATTGCCTACTCCATTTGTTCTTTTACGATCTGATCTATATAGGAACAGACTCCATAGAAATCTTTATCTACTTGTTGATTGGTTACCCGTATGACCACTAAATGATATTTTTCAAGCTTTTCGGTTCTATATTGATCTTTTCTGATACCTTCATTGGAAGCATGCTGTGCTCCATCGACTTCGACAACTAAATTCGCGTCTTTACAGTAAAAATCTGCAATGAAATCGTCGATCATTTGCTGTCTTTTGAATTTAATTGGATAGGTATTCAGAAAATCATACCACAAATGGTTTTCGTGTCTTGTTGAGTTTTTTCTCAGGTTTCTTGCTAACGTTTTATTCTTACCATTATACGGCAGCGGCATGATGAAAATCCCTTCTGTTTTTTCTCATTATAGCATAGGCGTGATGATATTACAATGGCTTTTGATCAAAACGTGCCCGATTGAGCGAAAGAGCGGTTATATGGGAACCCCCACCACCGCCCGCGCGCAAGCACGCTCCGCGGTCAAACCTGCTTGCAGGTATCCTCCCCAGCGTGGAGGCTCATTTGCGTGTCCGTTTTTGCTTTTTTATCCGCTGGGGTGCAGGCGATTCGCTTACCGTCTTATTCGTTCATACAGCAAGGTTATCTAAAACAAAGCCTCCCCGTTGGGGAGGGGGACCGCAGAGTGAGCCTGCGAACGGGCGGTGGTGGGGGTTCCCACACGGACGCTCTTTCACGTCTTAAAAAAGTCAAGTGATATTTTTGCTTCGCAAAAGTGATATTATGCCCGTCGGGCATAGTGATATTGCGCCTTGCGCAGTGGTATTTGCCCTGCGGGCAAGTTGAGTTATAAAAAAACGCCCCATAGGGCGTTTTTTTATAACTCCTCTGCGTAGTGGTTCTTATACCCCTCGCCGAAGATCTCGGTTGCCTTGGTGACGATCAGGAAGGCGTGCTTGTCCTCCTGCTTGACAATGTCACGCAGCATCGGGTACTGGTGATCGTGCAGCACGCACATCAGCACCTTTTTGTTTTTCTTGGTGTACGCGCCCTCGCCATGCAGCAGGGTAACGCCGGTTTCCACCTCTTTCATCAAGCGGTCGGCGACCGCGTCGGGAGTGTCGGTGATGATATACACCATCTTGGCGTTGTCCTTGCCGTACAGCACCATATCCAGCACGGTGGAGTTGGTGAACACGGTGACAACCGCGTACATCGCCACCAGCACGTCGTGGAATGCGATTGCCGAAAGCGCCAGCACCGCAGCATCCAAGACCAGATACAGCGCGCCCGTCTTCATATGGCGGAACCTGCGGCGCAGCAGCTTGACAATAATGTCAAAGCCGCCGGTTGAGCCACCGCCGCGGAAAACAAGACCAATACCGATCGCTACCAGAACGCCGCCCGCAGCTGCTGCGATCAATAAATGATCGTGCATGTCGGGAATCAAGTGCGAAAATCCGCGGTCAATGATTTCAATGATCGCAGAGGAGAGTGCGGTCGCGTAGAGCGTGCCCATCAAAAATTTGAATTTGAACACGATCAAGCCAATGATCATGATGGGAATATTGATCACAAAGATCCATACACCGGTACCGATGTCCAGCACGCTGTTGATGATGATGGAAAGACCCGAAACGCCGCCGGGGGCTAAGTGGTTAGGGTCCAGAAATACGGCAATGCCAAAGCCGTAGATGAACGAGCCCACGGTCAAGAGGGCAACGCATTTTAAAAAGTGAAGCAGCTTTTGCTTTTTTGAAGTGGATGCTTGCAATTCAGGCATGATCAGTCACCTCCGTTTGATTACGCTCGCGATCCGACGTATCCTGAGCACTTCTGCGGTATTCGCTGGGGGACATCCCTACCTGCTTGAAAAATGCGCGGTTAAAGGTACGCAGCGTGCCAAAGCCGACCAGTGTGGAAATTTCGGTAATGCTCTTGTTACTGCGGCGCAGGTATCGGCAAGCCTCGGAAACGCGCAGGGCGTTGATGTAGTCGTTAAATCCGGTGCCGATCTTACTGCCAAACAGGTGCGAGATATAGTATTTGCTCAGGTGCAGCTCCTCCTCCAGCGTGGCAAGCGTGAGTTCTCTGCCGTAGTTTTGCGCGCAGAAGGAAACGATGGAGCGCAGGGTCATGGAATCGCTCTGGTTGGTCTGCTTAAAGCTCATGCGCGAGAGCAGCTCGCCAAAAAAGGCAAGCAGGTAGCCCTTGGTGATCGCCTCGCGGTAATCGGCGGGCATTTGCTCGGTGCGCGAGAGCGTCATCAGCAGCTCGTGCATATAGGGATCATTGCCCACGCCGTGCACGATGGGGCAGGTGGGGGCAACGCCCGAGAAGGTGCGCGAAAGCTCGGGCATCAGGTCGGGATTGATGATAAAGAGCAGGTATTTTTCCTTATCGGCGGGGTCGTATCGGTGCACCTGGTTGGGAAACACCAGCAGCACGTCACCGCTTTGCAGGGTATATTCGCCGGTATCCACCGCGCAGGTGGTGCTGCCCTCCACCATATAGACAAGCTCCAGGTGGTAGTGCAGGTGCGCACCAAACGCCAGCGGGTAGTGACCCGAGAGCGCGTTGCGGCAGGAAAAGTCATCCTTTTTGTTTTCGTACATTGCGCCCATTGCTCTTACCTCTTTGCCTTTCTGTAGCGGCGGAGCTTGATCTTGCCCTTGGACAGGTTCCAGCAAATATTGGCAATGACGGTGGGAGCACCGTATTTGTTGTACAGCAGGTACACAAGTCCCACGATCAGTCCAAGAACTGCCAGAATGGAGATCACGATAATGATCCACTCGTAGAACTGCATGCCGAACTTGCCAAATACCTCCACGCGATCCAGAAGCAGCGTGCAGGTGCCGTTTTCGATCACGTCGGCAGCCTGGATCTGTACCGAAACGGTAATGGGATCGTCGCCGTCCACCAATGCCGAAAATTCGGAAACGTCAAAGTAAACGGTCTGCCAGGTGCCTGCGGCAATTTCGGTCACGTCCTCGTATACCACGGTGCCGTTGCCGGCGGAGAGCGTTTTATCGCCCGGCTTGCAAAGGCGCAGCTTGATTTTAACGGGCGATTCGGTGTCCACGTCTGCGCACAGCGTCAGCGCAAATACCTTGGCGTTCTTGAGATCCGAGCCCTGCAGGGAGGTGTTGGAAATGCCCGCGAAGGTGGCGGGCTGGGTGCGATCGGTGTGCACGCTCAGCACGGGCCAGCCAAGTGTGGTGTCCTTGGTCAGCTCCAGGTATGCAATGCCGTTATCGGCGGTAAAGCCGCTCGTGGTGCCGTCGGTAAAGCGGAAGAGCACCTTGTTTTTGTGCGAGGGCTTTTCGGTGGTGTCCGCGCCCGTCACAAACTGGCGGGTTGCCGCCTTGGATGCCAGCGCATCATACAAGCCGCTCCAGCCGGGAATGCGCGAGGCAATGTCAATTGCGCCCAGCTGCGTGGTGTCGCGCGTGTCAATGGTCATAAAGACGTTGTAAATGGCGCGGCGCTCGGTCAGGTTACCCTTGGAATCGGTTGCCCACAAGCCCGAGCCCTTGATCAAGCTCTGCGAATCGGTGTGAGCCGAGTAGATCAGCGCGTCCACGCCGCCGTGCTCCAGCACCTTGTAGTATGCGTATGCGTAAGAAGCAGCCTGCACCTCGGGGCTTTCGCCGGGGGCTACCTCGAAATCGCTGATGATGGTGTGGCGCTGCTCGCCGCCAAAGAAGTGATTGGACTGCGCGATCCAGGAGAAATCCGAAACGTGCGCGGGCGAGAGGGTCAGCGCGTTTGCATGCTCGTCCGACCACAGCGGATCGCTGCTCTTATAATGATATGCCGAAATGGCAACGTTCCAATCAAAATCGCCGCCGCGAAGTGCTTCCACGTTAAACTGATCCAGGAAATAGTTGGTGGTCCAGTCCGCGTTGGAGCCAAGCGCATTGGTATCGGAGAGATTGTTGCTGACCGAAACGTACACTCTGCCGTTTTCATAGTGCGACTTGAGCGTGGAGTGTGCCAGGCGCACAAGGGCTGCATAGCGGGAAACGTACTCGCTAAATTCCACGCCGCCTGCGTTGTTGTTGGCGGTGGATTCGTTGACGCTGCGACCAATGATCAGAGCGCCGCACAAGCCGTAGGTGCCTGCGGGGTCGGTATAGCGTGCCGTAATGAAGTCCAAAAATCCTGCCATCAAAGCAGAGCTCTTGTCGTCATCCATCCAGATCGCCCAGGTGCGGTCGCCCTTGGCAGCGGCGCCGTCCGCATACAGGCAAGCTACCAGCGCGTTTGCCTGCTCGGGGGAGGTGTGCATGCGCAGACGGAAGTAGACAATGCTACCCTGCGCGGTGGCTTCGGTCACCTGCTTGTCCAGCGCATCCAGCGCGCTGCGGTTGAGGTAGTAGGTCTGACCGTCATATACGTAGGTGTGTGCGTTGTCGGCGTAGCCGTCCAGAATCAGCACGGAGGGGTCAAGCTCAATGACCGTGTGTGCCACGCCCAGGTAAGCCGCGTCCGAGGAAATGGTGCTGTGCAGACCCTTGATCGAGGCAGAGGTGGGAAAATCGGTCTTGTTTTCTGCCAGGACAGATACGTTGGACACGTATGCGGGCGCGGTCAGCAGCACGTACGAGGAAAGGGTTTTGTTGTACACGGCAACGCCAAAGGAGCAATGCAGGCGGGAATGTGCCTGCAGGTTGCCGTCTGCGTACAGATCCACCGTGAACTTGGGGGTGGTCGTCATCTTGGTCTCTGCCAGAGGCTGCTTGCCTGCAGCGGCGGCGAGCGAGTCACCGGGCTCCAGCGCGATCAGGTAAAGCTTTTGGTTGTAAATGTCCGAGGCGCGGAAGGTTTCCAGGTCAGCCTCGGTCAGCACGGCTTCCACCGCGATCTCGGTGCCCTTTTTGTTGAGCTCCACCTTGGTTACCGTGCTCTCGGTCACCTCTGCGTTGTTGCCGCAGGCGACAAAGAGACCTAAGCAAAGCAGCAGCATCATAGCCATGCAGGATATCGTCCATATTCTTTTCATAACGTCCTCCGTTGCGGTGTTTTATTTGGATGTGTCATAAATGCGGGGTACGCGTGCCGTAATCAGGCAGGGGATCTCGTAAGCAATGGTGCCGGCGTGCTGCGCAAGCGCTTCGGTGGCTTGCACGTTGCCGCCGAACAGCGTGACAACGTCACCTGTGCGAGAGGGCAGATCGGTCACGTCGATCATGCAAAGGTCCATGCAGATCCTGCCCACGGTGGGGGCTTGAAAATCGCCCTGCGCGGTGTGCACGGTCACGGTGGTGCCGGCGTAAGCGCGCAGCCAGCCGTCTCCGTAGCCGGCGGAAAGCGTGGCAATGGTGCGGTCACGGTCAGCGCGGCAGAGCGCGCCGTAGCCCACGGGCTCGCCTGCGGAAACCTTGTGCAGGTGAATGATGCGCGTTTGCAGGCGCATCACACCGCGAAGCTTGTCGGCAGGAAAAAGATTGCGCCCAAAATCGCACTCGGGCGAGTCGGAAACGGGGGGCACGATGCCGTAGAGAAATGCACCGAAGCGCACGCCGTTCAGATAGGCTTGGGGAAGGCGTACACCGGCGGGGCTGTTGCAGACGTGGCAGAATGCGGGGCGTTTTCCGCGCGCCTGCAGGGCTTGCAGAATGCGCAGGTAGCGCTGCCATTGCGTAAGGTAAAAATCACCGCAATCCGCGTCTGAAAGGTGAGAGAAGAGCCCCTTGACGCAAAACGCGTCGCAGGTGTCGATCAGGTTGCAGACGTGCTCGGTGGTCAGCGCCGCATCCTGCTCGGTATAGGCGGGGTAGCCGATGCGGTGCATGCCGGTGTCCAGCTTGACGTGCACGTCCAGCACCACGCCTGCCGCCTTTGCCGCGGCGTGCAATTCGCTTGTGTATGCAGGGGAGAAGAGCGTTTGGGTCAGACGATAGCGGTGCAGGAGAGCAGCTTCTGCGGGATTGGTGTAGCCAAGGATCAAAATCTCGGCAGGCTCGCTGTCGGGCGTGTCCAGAGCGGTGCGTGCGGCAATGCCTTCTTCTATGCAAGCCACCGCAAAATGGCGGCAACCGGCGTGGTAAAGCGCGCGAGCGCAGGGGGCAATGCCGTGCCCGTAGGCATCCGCCTTGATCACGGCAACGGCAACGGTCTGGGGCGAGACGGCGCGAGCGTGGTCGCGCAGGAGAGCGTAGTTGTGCACCAAGGCAGATAAGTCAATGCGTGCCCAGACGCGGCAATTTTGCGTATCTGTGTGCAAAATAGGATTGTCGGGATACATCAGCGCTTACCTCCTTGCTTGAACTGTTTTTAGTATATCACAACCAGACAAATATTGCAACATGTCCGCGCCAATATTTTGGAATTTTTATGTGACAAATCTCACCATCCCCCTGCCTCTCTCGAAATCATTCACGCAAAAGAACCCCTCGCGTGGCGAAGGGTTCTTTCCTTTTATTATATACTTATTATATACGTGCGTTACAGCGCGAACGGATCGTTGCCGTTGTCGCTGTCGTTTTTGTTGTCGTCCTTCTTTTCATCCTCGGGGAGGGGCTGGGCGTAAGGGAAGGGATTCTCGTTTGCCTTTGCCTCTGCCTCGCGGCGTGCGCGCTCCTGCTCGGCTTGCTCTCTCTGCTCGTTTGCCTCGCGGCTCTTACGTGCGCGCTCCTCGGCAATCGCCAAAAGCTCCTCTTCGGAAGCACCGCGATCCATCAGCGCCGCAAACTGCTCGCCGTCCATGGTCTCGTGCTTGAGCAGGAAGTCCGCAATCTGATGCATCTGCTCAATATTGGCAGACAGAATCGCATGTGCCATCTGGTAGCCCTCGTTGATGATCTTGCTGATCTCCTGGTCGATCTGTGCAGCCGTGCTGTCAGAGTGGCTGGGAGAGCCCGAAATGCTTCTGCCAAGGAAGACCTCGCCATCGCCCGATCCGTAGTGAATGGGGCCCAGCACGTCAGACATACCAAGCTCGGTCACCATGCGGCGTGCAATGCTGGTCGCTCTCTGAATATCGTTGGAAGCACCGCCCGAGAAATCGCCGTTGATGATCTGCTCGGCAACTCTGCCGCCCAGCAGCATGGCAATTCTCTGCTTAAGCTCGTCTCTGTAAACGCTGAATCTGTCCTCGGTGGGGGGATTGAGCGTGTAACCCAGGGCGTCGCCGCTGGGAATGATCGAGATCAGCTGTACGGGATCCAGCTTATCCAGCTTGTGTGCAATGATCGCGTGGCCTGCCTCGTGATATGCGGTCTTGCGCAGATCGTCGGGCTTGATCTTTCTGCTCTTCTTTTGAGGACCGGTAATGATGCGCAGGTATGCGTCATCAATCTCGTCCATGCCCACCAGCGCCTTGTTACGGCGTGCAGCCAAGAGTGCCGCTTCGTTGAGCAGGTTTGCCAGATCCGCACCCGTAAATCCAACCGTGCTTCTTGCCACGCGGGCAAGATCCACGCTTTCCTCCAGGGGCTTGTTCTTGGCGTGTACCTTCAAAATAGCCTCTCTGCCGTCCAGGTCGGGGTAGTTGACCGTGATCTGACGGTCAAAACGACCGGGTCTGAGCAGCGCGGGGTCCAGAATGTCGGGGCGGTTGGTTGCCGCAATGACGATAATGCCCTCGTGCGAGCCAAAGCCGTCCATTTCCACCAGCAGCTGGTTGAGCGTTTGCTCACGCTCGTCGTGACCGCCGCCAAGACCTGCGCCTCTGTGGCGACCGACCGCGTCGATCTCATCGATAAAGATGATGGATGCGGGCGCCTTGCGCGCGTTCTCAAACAGGTCGCGCACACGAGACGCACCAACACCAACGTACATTTCCACGAAATCCGAGCCCGAGATCGAGAAGAAGGGAACGCCTGCCTCGCCTGCAACTGCCTTAGCCAAGAGGGTCTTACCCGTACCGGGAGGGCCCATGAGCAGAACGCCATGGGGGATCTTTGCGCCAAGGCGGGAGAACTTGCCGGGAGCCTTGAGGAATTCCACGATCTCCTGCAGCTCCTGCTTTTCCTCGTCTGCACCTGCCACGTCCTTGAAGCGAACCTTGTTCTTGTCGTCGGGCTTGGGGGTCTTGACGCGTGCCTTGCCAAAGCTGTTGATCTTGTTGCCCTCGTTGCTTGCGCGCTTCATGGCAACAAAGTAGAATACGATGAAAATGCCTACGATCAGGACAAAGGGCAAGAACTGCACCCAAACGGGCCAGACGACCACGGGGTCGTTGATGACCTCTTCAATCAGCCCCTGCTCGGAGAGCGAGACGATAATGGGACCCAGGTCGCGCTGGAAGTATTCCATATCCGCGATCTCATAGGAGTAGGTCTTATCCTCGTAGGTGGTATAGGTCAGGGTGTTATAGCGGAAGCTGACCACGCAGCTCTTGACACCCACGTCGGCTTTGCCGTCACCGTTGGTATCCGCTGTGCCGGCAAAGGTCGCAATGACCTCTTGATAATCGGTTACGTCGGTGATCTCCTGCTTTACGCCGCTGCCGCCGAACAGCATAAACACCACAAGGGCGATCAGCGCAACGAATACTACGTAAAAAAGGATCACCTTTAAGTTATTTTTCATTCAAACCTCCATCGGCGCGCGCATCGCGCCGCAGTACAATGTATTAGCCGTGCCTTACGAGTAGATCTCCGGCTTCAGAACGCCCACAAAGGGCAGATTTCTGTATTTTTCGTCGTAGTCCAAGCCAAATCCAACCACAAACTCGTTGGGAACCTCAATGCCCACGTAGTCTGCCCGGAAGTCCACCTCGCGGCGCGAGGGCTTGTCGAGCATGGTGCAGGTTTTCACGCTGCCTGCCAGTCTGTGGGAGAACAGCTGCGTCAATCTCTGCAGCGTTCTGCCGCTGTCCACAATATCCTCAATGATCAGCAGATCGCAATCGGGCAGATCGTCGCGGATCAGATCGGTATGAATGCGGATCTCGCCCGAGCTCTTGGTGCCTGCGCCATACGAGGACACCTTCATGACCTCGATCTCCAAGGGCAGGGTCACTCTCTTCATCAGCTCGGTAGCAAAAGGGATCGAGCCCTTGAGAATGACAACGAATACCAGCTTGCGCGTTGAGTCCTTATAATCGTGCATGATCTGCTGGGCAAGGCGGTCGATGATGTCGGCAAGCTGCTGTTCATCAATCAGAATTTTTTCAATATCATTCTTTATCATGGTGTACCCCTTTTCATTCATGTATCAAATTGTTTTTTAAATAAATGCGTACGGTAAGTGCGGCGTCCTGCTTGCGTGCAGAAGCCCCGTCACGCAGGCAAATGCCGGGAACGGCAAGAATGCCATCCTGGTCACAAAGCAAGGGTAAGCGACTGCGCAGGTGCAGGGGAGTGCCGTGCTGCCCGTACAGCTTGCGGACCTTTTTGTGCATGCCGCCTTGCAGAATGCGATCGCCCTCTGCCATGGGTCGCAAAAAAATCCGTCCTTTTATTGTATCAAATCTTACTTGCAGTTCTGTATATAAATTGTAAACATTTGTGGCAAAAGCCGTGTCTGTTTCTTGATTTTCGGGAAAACAAGACCAAATCATCACGCTTCCGTCACCAATTTCGCAAAATCCGCTTTGCAAGGGCAGCAGAAATGCGGCGGGCTCGGTGGGCGCGTCGGGCTGCATACGCAGCGCGTCGCGGTCGATCGCGGCGGCAATTTTGCCGGGTAGGCTGATGCTGCCGCATGCGTTTTCGCGCACGCGTGCATAGACGGCGTCTATGTGTACCGCCTCTGCCATGTGACCCTGTGCGTGCTCGGCGTACAGGCGCGCGATCAGGCGCTTGGCAATGGCGGCGTGCTGCGCCTGCAAAACGGACAGCGGGATCGCGCCGGTTGCCTTGTGCTGCGCGTAAATATCGTCTGCAAGCGCGTCCAGCGCATCGCAATCCTCGGCGGCGGCGCGGCTAAGCCGCAGGGCTGCCTTCTGTGGCTGGGGGAACAGGTGCGCAAGCTCGGGGACTACGCGGTTGCGGATGTGGTTGCGTGCGTAATCATCCTTTGCGTTGGTCGCGTCGGTCACGTACGCAATGCCAAGCTCGGCGCAGGCGCTGCAGATCTCCTCTTTGGTCAGGTGCAGGAGCGGGCGGAACAGGCAAAGCGAGCCGTCATTGTGCGTGCCGGGAAGCGGCGCCTTGGCGGGAATGCCGCGCATACCCTGCGTCCCCGTGCCGCGGCACAGGCGAAAGAGCAGCGTTTCCAGGTTGTCGTCCGCGTGGTGCGCGGTGGCTAACAGGGGAATGTGATGCGCCTGCATCAGGCGTGCAAAGTGGCGGTAGCGCGCCTCTCTGGCGGCTTGCTCGAGGCTTTGTCCTTGGCGCTTGGCAAGGGCAGGCACGTTGACCTTGACGGTAAAGAGCACAATGCCCAGATTCCGGCAGGTGTCACGGCAAAATTGCAGATCGGCATCTGCCTCCTTACCGCGAATGCCGTGGTGCACGTGCACGGCGCAGATGCGCATACCCGCGCGGTGCAAAAGGTGCAGGAGCAGCGAGGAATCCGCGCCGCCCGAATAGGCAACCAAAACGGGCGTGTCCTTGGCGTAGCCGTCCGGCAATTGCAGCGCGAGCTTATCCATGACCTTCGTCATCCGTAATGGTGCGGAACTTGGTGTATCGACCGATCCAGCCCATCTTGACCGTGTTGGTCGAGCCGTGACGGTTCTTTGCTACGATGACCTCGGCGGTGGAATCCTCGGGGGCTTCCTCGCCTACTTTATAATACTCATCGCGGTACAGGAAGATAACGACGTCCGCGTCCTGCTCGATCGCACCCGAGTCACGCAGGTCGGAAAGCATAGGCTTTTTATCGGTTCTGCCCTCAGGACCACGCGACAGCTGTGCGCAGCAGATAACGGGAACCATCAGCTCCTTTGCCATGATTTTCAGCGCACGCGAGATTTCGGAGACCTCTTGCACGCGGTTGTCGATCTTACGGTCGGATTGCATGAGCTGCAGGTAGTCGATGACCACCAAGCCCAGATTGTCCACGCGGCGCAGCTTTGCCTTCATGGCAGTGACCGACTGACCGGACGTATCATCGATCAGCACGTCGCACTTGGCAAGGTGCGAGGTCGCCTCGGCAATCTTGCGCCAGTCGTCGGGGTTGAGCTCACCCGTACGCAGCGTGTAGCTGTCCACGAGTGCTTCACTGGAAATGACGCGGTTGACAAGCTGGTCAGCCGACATTTCAAGCGAGAAAATGGCAACCTTTTTGCCTGTCTGAGAAGCCACGTTGGTGGCGATATTCAAACAAAAGCTGGTCTTACCCATACCGGGACGCGCACCGACCAG
>JAZRQR010000189.1:0-3218 GCA_045650025.1 Eubacteriales bacterium | reverse complement strand
TTTGCAAGCAAATTCATCCTCCCGCACGCAAGGGGGACGGATCAGCGTTTGGGGAATCCAAGCATAAACCGATTTCCGGCGGGAGGCTAATAGCCTCCCCTACACATTTTAGTTATGGCTCGAATGGGTGCTTGGGGCGCGCGCAACAGGGGACGGAACCGTGTAACATTGCCTTGCCCTGGGCATCGGCAACGTCACACGGACCCGTCCCCGGTTACACTTGCGTATCGGGCCCGTATCTTTGTAGGGCGGGGCTTTATGTCCCGCCGTGAACGGGATTCGCGCAAATGAAATCCGCCAACGGCACGCTTGTGCCGCTGGCGGATAATTTTATATTTGGCTTACCCCAGCTTTGCAAGTGCTGCTACGACACCTGCAAGGTTTTCGCGGTACTTTTCCATCTTAGCCTTCTCGCCTTCCACAACGGCAGCGGGAGCCTTGGAAACAAAGCCCTGATTGGAGAGCTTCTTCTCAATGCGGGAGATCTCGTCCTCCAGCTTCTTCTGCTCAGCGGCAAGTCTTGCCTTTTCCTTTTCAAAGTCGATGATATCAGCCATGGGCAGGAAGATGGCAGCCGAGTCGGTGATGATCTGTACGGCATTGTCGCCCGAAACCACCTCTGCGTCAAACGCGTCTGCTACGATGACCTCGGATGCGGACGCAAGTCTGCCAAAGAAGCCTGCAGCAGCAGAGAAGCACTCCTGATACTTGGTGGCAACGTAAACCTTTGCCTTACGGGAGGGTGCTACGTTCATCTCTGCGCGGCGTGCGCGGATGGCGCTGATGGCGTCAATCACGCGTGCCATATCCTCGGATTCCTTCGCAAAAGAGGGGATCGAAGCGATGTCGGGGTATGCGGAGATCATGATGCTCTCGCAGTCGTGCGGCAGAGACTGGTAGATCTCCTCGGTAATAAAGGGCATAAAGGGATGCAGCAGCCCCAGCGTTTCGGTCAGGACGTACGCAATGACGTTCTGGCAAACCGCGTTGCCTGCGTTCTCCTTATCGGAAAGTCTGGTCTTGGCAAGCTCAATGTACCAGTCGCAGAAAATATCCCAGATAAAGTCGTAGAGCATGGAGAGCGCAATGCCCAGCTCGTACTTGTCAAGGTTGGAGCGAACGCCCTGAACCGTCTTGTAAAGCTCGGTCAGAATCCACTTGTCCTCGGTAGCCAGCTCGCTCTCTGCGGGCAGCTTGATCTCGTCAATGGTCAGATTCATGCGAACGAATCTGGACGCGTTCCACAGCTTGTTTGCAAAGTTACGAGCAGCCTCGATCTTCTCATCCGAGAAACGCATGTCGTTTCCGGGCGAGTTACCGGTCGCCAGCGCAAAGCGCAGCGCGTCTGCACCGTACTTTTCAATGATCTCCAGCGGGTCAATACCGTTGCCCAAGGACTTGGACATCTTTCTGCCCTGTGCGTCACGTACCAGACCGTGGATCAGTACGGTATCAAAGGGCGCCTTGTCGGTATATGCCAGCGCGGAGAAGATCATTCTGGAAACCCAGAAGGTGATGATGTCGTAACCGGTAACCAGCGTGTTGGTGGGATAGAAGTATGCAAGATCCTCAGTTTCTTCGGGCCAGCCCAGGGTAGAGAAGGGCCAGAGCGCGGAGGAGAACCAGGTGTCAAGCGTGTCGGGATCCTGACGCATGGGCTTGCCGCACTTGGGGCAAACTGCGGAGGAATCTTTGGTAACTACGGTCTCGCCGCAATCATCGCAGTAGAACGCGGGGATGCGGTGACCCCACCAAAGCTGACGGGAAATGCACCAGTCACGGATGTTTTCCATCCAGTGGAAGTAGTTCTTTTCAAATCTTTCGGGCACGAAACGAATGTCGTCGTTGCGTACAGCCTCGATCGCGGGCTTTGCAAGGGGCTCCATCTTGACAAACCACTGCAGCGATACGCGGGGCTCAATGGTCGAGCCGCAACGGTAGCAGGTGCCAACGTTGTGTGCGTAGTTGTCTACCTTGATCAAGAAACCGCCTTCTTCCAGATCCTTAACGATCTGCTTTCTTGCCACAAAGCGATCCATGCCTGCGTATGCAGGGTAGTCCTCGGTGATCTTGGCGTCATCGGTCATGACGTTGATCACGGGCAGGTCGTGGCGTGCACCAACCTCAAAGTCGTTGGGGTCGTGCGCAGGGGTGATCTTGACGCAGCCGGTACCAAAGTCTGCCTCTACGTAGTCGTCTGCAATGACGGGGATCTCTCTGCCAACCAAGGGGAGAACCAGCATCTTGCCGATCATATCCTTGTATCTCTCGTCGCCCGGGTTAACTGCAACGGCAGTATCGCCCAGCAGCGTCTCGGGACGGGTGGTAGCCACCTCAAGGTGACCGCTGCCGTCCTTGAAGGGGTAGCGAATGTGCCAGAAATGGCCTGCCTGATCCTCATATTCTACCTCGGCGTCCGAGATGGAGGTCAAGCATTTGGGGCACCAGTTGATGATGCGGTTGCCGCGGTAGATCAGACCCTTGTCGTACAGCTTGACGAATACGGTCTTAACTGCCTCGGAGCAGCCCTCGTCCATGGTAAAACGCTCACGGGACCAGTCGCAGGAGGAGCCCATCTTCTTGAGCTGAGAGATGATTCTGCCGCCGTACTGCTCCTTCCAAGCCCAAGCGCGCTCAAGGAAACCGTCTCTGCCAAGGTCTTCCTTGGTAATGCCTTCCTTGCGCATTGCTTCCACGATCTTTGCCTCGGTTGCGATCGACGCGTGGTCGGTACCGGGCAGCCAGAGCGTGCAGAAGCCTGCCATGCGCTTATAACGGATCAGAATGTCCTGCAGGGTGTTGTCCAGCGCGTGACCCATGTGCAGCTGACCTGTGATGTTTGGAGGGGGAATGACGATGGTGAAAGAGGGCTTGGATTTGTCAATGGTGGGGGTGAAGTAGCCCTTTTCGCACCATTCGGCATAGATCTTGTCCTCAAAATCACCGGGGGAATAGGTTTTCGGTAATTCGTTGTAGGAATTCATGTCTATTTTTCTCCTTATAATAATTTCAAAATAAAAAAACTCCACCGTCGCTGACTTATATCAGGACGTGGAGATAACGCGGTACCACCTGATTTCACACCCAATATGGGCATGCACTCAAAACACGATAACGGCGTGCTGGCTAAAGCCTCCGTTGCGGACTACTGTATTTCACCCGCACCGCTCCCGGACGACTTGGGCAATGCTTTCCTCGAACTCTCACCAACCGTTCGA
>JAZRQR010000188.1:0-4335 GCA_045650025.1 Eubacteriales bacterium | reverse complement strand
CGGGATCTACGGGCGAATCATGTGCCCCTCGTAGATCCTCAAAACGCGTACCGCGTTTTGACTTTCAAAAATCAGCAATTTGTTGCAGATTTTTGAAAGTTCGACGCTAAAACACCCACACGGGGTGTTTTCTTGCTCAGGATGACACGAGGGAGATTTAGCTTTTTTCGCTTATTTATCAGCCCCATGCGTTGGCTCTTTTTTATGCTCAGATGGGCGGGCGCATATAGAATGCGCCCCTACAGAGCTGTTTGGATTGGCGGACAGTCGAGGACGCCTGTCCCTACCGTAAGTTATTCATCATTGGTCACGTCACCGCTGCCGTCCAGGGAGATGGGGTCCCCAAGGTAGGTGGGCAGGGGCTTGAAAAGGGAATAGCCCATATCCTTGATGCGCGCAAGCACTTCGCGCAGGTCGCGCTTAGTTTGCCCGGAGTAGGTGCGCAGATCGGCAGAAACACCGTATGCCTCAATGCCAAGGGCATTTGCTACGTAGAGTGCGCGGTACAGGTGATATTCCTGCGTGACGATGACGATCTTGTCCGCGCCGAAGATCTCCTTTGCGCGAAAGATGGATTCGTAGGTGGAAAACCCTGCGTGATCCATAAAGATATCCCCGCTCGGCACGCCCGCGTCGATGGCGCAAGCTTTCATGGTGTTCACCTCATCGTATTCCTTTTGTCCGTGGTCGCCGCTCATAAGCAGCTTTTGCGAGGTGCCATTCTGATAGAGTGTAACGCCCACCGAGATGCGGTCTGCAAGCATGTCGCTGGGGGTGCCGTCGGATTTGACCAGGCAACCGAGCACGATAATGCAGTCCACGTCCTCCAAGGTCGCGGCTTGCTCAGGGGTCAGAATTTGTGCCTTGGTGCTGCCCTTGATGTGCGCATTGGCAAGCAGCAGGGCAGAGGTGCCCAGCAAGGCGGCGCAAAGCAGGCACGCGGCTATGATGATCAGAATTTTTTGATATGTTTTCATAAGAACCTCTGTAGGAGTCGAATCGCGTTTTTATCATTGTACCATACCCGCGCCCCCCGTTCCACCGAATATTGTAAATTTTCGCGGTAGTGTTCGGATATTGACATTTCTATTGTGATTTGATATAATGAATACAGGAATTTTACAAAGGAAGGAGAAAAGTCGTGCAAGTCATGCCGGATATTCCTCTGACCGAGGCATTCAAAAAGGATCTGCGACGCGCAGAGGATGCGATTGTTTCAAATGCCTACGTTGTTTTGTTTTCGGGGCGATCGGTCAGCATATACGACCATAGTCTGACGCTGCTTAAAAAGCTTGGCGGCTTTTCTTACGTATATCACGGTGTGATCTCACCGGATGAAAAAACGCTTTTGTGCGTGGCAAACGATCCTGTGTTTTATTTGGTATCGCTTACCGATTTTTCGGTCATCAGGCACCGCGTAAGCAAGCCATATGCGGGAAGCTTGGAGGGGCGCGGTTGCTTTAGCCACGATAGCAAAGGCGTGTACTTGCCGATACAGCATGATCAAAACCTGCTTTCCACCGTGCGCTATTATCCGCTGCATGACCTTTCTGCCTTTACGGATTTTCTTGATCTGCAATATTGGATCGTGCACGTGCAGTACGCGCAGGGTGCATATAAGCCGTATCTGGCTGTCGGATTGGATCGTGGGACTAATCAATGGAATTTGATTTGGTGGAGCGAGAGGGACGGTACGGATGCCCAAACCTATGCCATTAAGGGCTTTGACGACGTGATCGTGGACGTCGAGCTCAGCAAGGACGGGTCTGTCTGCTTGTACGGGGCTTTTAGTGCGGTCGTGTGTGACGTGCACGGAGCACTTATCAAACAAACAAAACCAGAATTATTTTGAAAATATGCGGAACATTTTCGCAAAAATATCGTCTATATCAATAGATCATTTGTAGGGTCGATCCAAGAATCGACCGCTACATAGTCAAACAGAATGAAAAGGAGAGCTTTCATGACAGAACTTACCATAAAACCGCAAACGGCACAAGCCGAGCTTTTGCCGGCGATCCCGCAAAGGAGCGAGCGCAATATGGGCGTGGAGCTGTTCCGCATTGTGTCCATGCTGCTGGTGATCTTGCTGCACCTTATGCGCCACGGCGCGGTGCGCGTATATACTGAGGATCTGTCGGTCAATTATCAGGTGGCGTGGTTTTTGGAGACCATTGGCTACTGCTCGGTCAACTGCTATGCCGTGATCTCGGGCTTTGCCAACGTCAAAACCAAGTTCAAATTCCGCCGCTTTGCCTACTTATGGGTGGAGACCGTGGTGCTCATTTTGTCCATTACCGCGCTGGCACACTTTTTCATCCCCTCGATCGAGGTGGAGCGCGATTGGTGGCTGAACGCCATCTTCCCCTTGACGCGCCGCGAGCTTTGGTATCTCTGCGCGTATTTCTTCCTCTATCCGCTCATTCCGCTGCTCAATAAGGGCTTGCTTTCTCTCAATCGCTGGCAGCACATTGCTATCATTGTCTGGCTGCAGGTGCCCACCATCTTTAAGCTGATCATGCACAAGGATAACTACAACCTTGGCGGTGGCTATTCCACCATCTGGCTGATCTGCCTGTACGTCATCGGTGCATATTTCCGTATCTACGGTGCGCCCAAATGGGCAAAATGGTTTGTCACGCTGCCAGCCTTTTTCCTTTCCGCTTTTGCGGCGTGGTTCAAGATGATCTACATCGAAAAGCAATACGAGCTTGGGCTGATTGCCGAGGATTCCACCCTGTACGAATACCGCGACAACTGGATCAGCTACGTCTCTCCCTTTATGGTGATCATGGCAACCTCGCTCTTGGTATTCTTTATGCAGGTACCCGTCAGGCGCAAGCCGGTCAAGGCGATCATCGGTGCCGTTTCCAAGACCACGTGGGGTGTTTTCGTGCTGCACGTGTGCTCGGCGGGCTGGTATTGGGATACCGTGTGGCATTCCTTCCGCGTGTACGCCGATTATCCTGCCTGGAAAATGGTGCTTTGCTCGTTTGGCGCGGTGCTGGCGATCTTTTGCGCCACCTCGTTCTTTGCCTTTGATATTACCTATCTTTTAAAGCTGGCGCGCGTTAACCAAGGCATTGACTTTTTGGCGGATCTGCCCGGCAAAATTGCCGCCAAGCGCCGCGAGAAGCAGGGCGCGAACGAGCCGGCGGAATAACACAGGAAAAATTCCCCTTGGGCAAATTATGCATACTACGTGCCCGAAAGGGCAAAACTCCCTTTGACGAAATTCGTCAAGGGGAGTTTTTATGTATTATAACAAAGTGGAAATATGCGGAGTCAACACGTCCAAGCTGACCGTGTTGACCGATGAGCAAAAGAGCGAGCTGCTGCTGCGCACCAAAGCGGGGGACACCGAGGCACGGCAGGAGCTAATCTTTGGCAATTTGCGATTGGTACTATCCATCATTCAGCGGTTTTCAAGCCGCAAGGAGAACATGGACGACCTGTTCCAGGTGGGCTGCATTGGGCTTGTCAAGGCGGTGGACAACTTCAACACCGATCTGGACGTCAAGTTTTCGACCTATGCCGTGCCCATGATCATTGGCGAGATACGGCGGTATTTGCGCGACAACAATACCATACGTATCAGCCGTTCGGTGCGCGATCTGGCGTATCGCTCCTTGCAGGCAAGGGAAGAGCTGCTGCGCGAGCGCGAGCGCGAGCCCAGCGCGCAGGAGATTGCGGACAAGATTGGCGAGAAAAAGGAGGCGGTGCTGCGCGCCATGGAGGCGGTGGTGGAGCCCATCTCGCTGTACGAGCCGGTGTACAATGAAAACGGCGACACCTTGTACGTCATCGACCAGCTCAGCGACCGCACCTCGGGGGATGACGCGTGGCTGGAGAACATTGCGCTCAAGGAGGCGATGCGCACGCTCTCGGAGCGCGAGCGCAACATCATTGCCATGCGGTTTTATAAAAACAAGACGCAGATGGAGATCGCCGAGCAGATCGGCATCTCGCAAGCGCAGGTCTCGCGCCTTGAAAAAGGGGCGCTGGAGAAGATACGCAAGCAGATGTAAAAGAAAAAACCTCGCATTAGGGTGCTTCTCATAAGGAAGTTGGATTCCTTCTTGTAGGGGTCGACGTCCTCGGCGACCCGCAACAAACAAATTTCGGCAGAGAGATTGTTTTCTCTGCCGATTTGTGGTATAATGGGCTTTGCCCGATGTGCCTTTGTAATACAAAGGCGAAACTGGCGATAAAACAGAACGATAAATAAGAATTTATCTAACTGTCAGAGGATGTTAATTGGGAATATTTAATAGAACATATTAAGCAAAATATAAATTTAGAGGTTTTTATGGTAATAAGGTTAGCAACGAAAAA
>JAZRQR010000187.1:0-1084 GCA_045650025.1 Eubacteriales bacterium | reverse complement strand
GCATAGTGCAGGCACTGCACGGGTGTGAGTGCCACGCCAAAGGGCGAACGCTTGGCATCCAAAAGTCTGCCGCCGCCAAGTCCTTTCATGACCGTGATCGCCACGCCCTTTTGCTCGCAAAGCTTATAAAGATCAGCTCTCTCAGGGTCAATGCCCGCAAATTTTGCGTCGTATTCATCCACAAAGAAATCGTCAATGTTCTCGGTGGGCGGCAGCAGGTCGTAGGCAGGGTTGAGCGAGAACAGAATGACCTCCACAGCCCCGTGCTCCACGGCAAGGCGCGCAATGGTTGTGTTATGTGTGCTCAGACCGATGTGTCTGATCGCACCGCTCTTTTTGAGCTCGATCATGTAATCCATAAAGCCGCACGAAAGAACGGTGTTCCAGTCCTCCAGCTTGTCCACAAAGTGGATCATGCCAAGATCGATGTAGTCGGTCTGAAATCTCGCCAGCAGATCTGCAAACGCCGCCTTGACCTCGTCCATATCGCGTGTGCGCACGTATTGTCCGTCACGCCAGGCAGAGCCCACGTGACCCTGTACGATCCACTTTTCGCGATTGTCCTTGATGGCGTTACCGATATTGGTGCGCACGTTGGGCTCGGACATAAAGCAGTCCACAATGTTAATACCCTGGGCATAGCAGGCGTCCATGACCGCCTTGACCTCTTCTGCGTTATGACGCTCCAGCCACTCGCCGCCCACGCCGATCTCGCTGACCACAAGTCCCGTATTTCCTAACTTTCTGTATTGCATGATGTATACCGTCCTTTGCACGTATTGACAATATTATACCACACCGCAAAAACGTTGTCAATAATGCTTGACGGATCGGCGCATTTTATGATATACTGAAAAAAACAAGCAAGGGAGCGCATGGGTATGTTTCGTGAAATGGTCAGAAAAAGAAAGCAATTGACGCAAGAGGACTGCATCGCCCTGCTGCGCGAGCAGAATCGCGGCGTGCTGAGCGTGAACGGAGACCACGGCTACCCCTATGCCGCCCCCATCAATCACTACTACCATCCCGAGGACGGATGCCTGTATTTCCATTGCGGCAAAAGGCCAAACAGCCACCGCCTTGA
>JAZRQR010000186.1:0-13602 GCA_045650025.1 Eubacteriales bacterium | reverse complement strand
CGGAGCAAAAGCACGAGCCGTGATACCGGGGGCTGTCCCCTGTGTCGTGTCCGCAGGACATGATACTGCGGGGCTGTCCCCTGTGTCACGGTGAAGTGGGATCTGCGCAGGTCATATCAATGTCTGCTTAGCCTTTGAACTGTTTTCGCATTGGCGTTGTTTTGCCCTCTGTCTTTTTGCATAACAAAAGTAACTAAATGCAGGCAGCGTGTCACAAACCGTTCAAAGATCCCGCTGCGCCACAACACGGGGGACAGTCCCGCAGTAACATGCCCATCGGGCACGTCACAGGGGACAGTCCCCAGTATCGTGGCTTGCGCTTTTGCTCTATTCCGTATCCTGCTTGCGCGACGAATACTCCATGCCGCAAAAGTTCGACTTCGTCAATTCACCGCAACGCGGTGAATTTCCTGCGCATCAGGATGACACGCGAGTGGGGGAATGAAACCCCCGCCCGCTTGTCGCGGACGGGGGAGAGATTATTCAACGGGGAGTTCAACCATATATCCGTCCAGAATTTGATTGACGGTTTTTCTATTTTCCTCGGACAGTACCAAGACTTGTTGGAAGTGTTCGTTCCAAAAGGTTCCTGAGGTAGCATTATAGCGCAAAGATTGGGCACCTACTGTCAAATGAAACTCGACAAATATATCGTCCTCGGTGTTTTCCTGCCAGTCGCCATGATTGAGAATTTCCAGCAGTTGTTCCTGATCCTCTGTAAACAGCGTAGCGGTGTGTGTGACTCCGTCATTGGGATGGTCAAACGCGACCATTCCCTCGTAAAGCGTAAAGCTGTTAAGCAGCTCTTTTACAAGCGATCTGCTTACTTCTACGGCGCATCCCTGATCCAAAAACCACGTTTCCTCAAAGAGCATGCTGTCACCGTTAAAGCTGAACGTGGGGGAGAGTGTGAAATCGGTGCGGATAGGCCAATCCAGCTCCCAATTGCCGGTATTTACAGCCTCTAAAAGGCGCAGGGATTGCTCGTCGGAAAGCTTCCAATTCACGGCTTGACCGTGATAGGTGCGGGTGATGGTGATGGGAAGTGAGAAATTTGAGCTCGACGCGCAAATATACAGATAGTAAAATTTTTCCGTTGCCAAATCATACTTCAAATGCATTTGGCGCACGACTGCGGTATTGCCATCCTGTATTGTATCGCAATAATCGATGGAAGCGTATCCTTTTTCAAATCGCAGACAAAGGTAAGCTGTCTCGGTGCTGATCAGCACACTGTTTTGCCTTTGCTCGACTATTTCCTGTACGTTGGAAAAGCCGAGCTTTGCAAGTGCATCGGTCAGCGAGTCATCGGGGTAAATGCGGGCAGGAAGCTTGACACCGTCGGGCAGCGTTGTGGCAGTAAAGGTGCTTTTTTGCACGTGAGTCGTATAGCCCGAGTCAAAGGTTGTGGATTGGTATCTGCAAAAATCTCCGTCCCAAATGTCACCACTGTAGCCGGGCATCCATTCTGCGTCTCCTTGATTCATGCGTGCAAACACATTGTCACCGTCATATTTGAAATTTTCCAATGCCCATCTGAACTTTGTGGAGCTTGCCGAGGTAAAGCCGTAGTTGTTCAAAAACTCGGCAAATTGCAGATATTCGTCACCGGTTACGGTAGAGGCGATGACTTGTACCGCGCCCTCAAACGTCATCTCGGCATCTCCGAAGGAAAGAATCAGATCGTAATAGCCAAGCTCCGCATTCTCGGGAATGTCAAAGGTATAGGTCACCTCTCGGCTCTCACCCGGGGCAAGGCAGTATTCGGCAATCTCGGTCGTACTGTCGTTGGGCAAGGGCAAGATCAGCTGCTCGACGTAAATAGTGGAGTCAGCGCGCAATTTTGCCTTGGGAACAAAATCAGTCCAAGCACCCGTAAAAACAATATTCTGGTTGTCGGTTACGTTTCTCATGCCCACCGTGATGTCTATTTTGCCTCCCGTGCCAACGAATGCGTCCGGCAGGTCATAATAGAATTGCAACGGACTTTCGACGGTATCGTTGAAATAAAAGGACACGTTCTGCATCATGACGCCAAAGTTGCGCGCCAGCGTTTTTTGCAGGGAGTCAAGCAGTGCTTCGGAGTCGGAATGCTCGCGCAGAGCGGTGGAAAGCTGCACCGTGATATAGCTGCCCGACCAATTTGCCACGTCGTCATAGGTCACGTCAAGCAGCTCGACCTCGTCACCAAGTCCGTTCAGATGCTTCCACGCCATAAACACGTTTTGTGTGTCGCCGGGCAAGCGCACGTATTCGCGCTTTTGCTTGCCGTCTTTGACGTAATAGATCCATGCGTTTCGCTCCTTGAATGCGATTTCCGTACCGTCAGAGGGGGAGGTCAGATAGTCAAGCCCCAGCGTGGTGGGAATAAAGGGAATGATGAGCAGCGAGGAGCACATTGTCAAAGCCAGCATGGCAGCCACGGCTGCGATCAAGGCGCGCTTGAAGATCGGCTTTTTGCGCATGGGCACGCTTTCTTCGGCGCGTGCGATCAGCGCGGGGTCAATGTGACCGAGTAATTCTGTGAATTTCTGTTCGTTCATACCGTATAGCCCTCCTTTTCGAGAAACTCGCGTAACGATGCGCGTGTGCGGGAAAGGATTTTTTTGACGTTGGAAACGGTCAGCCCGTAACGTTTGGCAACGTCCTTGATGGGGTCAAGGTGGTAGTAGCGGCGAATGAAGATATTGCACTCGCGCTCGGGCAGCGACCAAAGGAAGCGGTCAATGGCAACCAGCATTTCGCGCGCCTCTGCCTGCGTGGCTACGTTGATGCCGGAATCAACGACCTCCTTGATCTCGTCGTACGCTGCGGCTACCTCACCGCCGCCGCGCGAGGCGCGGGTATTGTAGCGGTGCTTGTCAAGTGAGATGTGGCGCGTGATGCCGCCTAAGTATTGACCCAAGCGGTCGGGGCAGGCGGGCGGGATAGAATTCCAGGCGCGCAGCCAGGTGTCGTTGACGCATTCTTCGGCGTCCTGCATGTTTTGCAGGATATTTTTGGCAATGCCAAGGCAATACGTGCCGTATTTTTGGTTTGATTCTGCAATGGCGCGCTCGTCGCGTGCAAAGTACAGATCAAGAATGTCACGGTCTTGCATATGCGCTCTCCTTTCGTGAATTTTGGTTCTCTATCCTTAAAGTCGTTATGCGGGGGCTATTGGTGACAATATTGTAGCATATTTTTTGAAAAATTGCAAGAATGCATACAAAAGCATATTGTGAAGCTTGCTATGGTGATTGACAAAATTGCCAAACTATGATACAATTATCACATAACAGCTCGGAAAGGAGCAGATTTATGAAGCTCAATTACAAACGCGTGATCTTAGTTGGTATGGCGTTCTTTCTGATCTCTGCCTTTTGGCAGGCGTATGACGCCATTGTGCCGCTGATTCTGACCAACCACTTTGGTTTGCCGCAAACCATTTCGGGTGCGGTGATGTCCTTTGATAACATTTTAGCTGTGTTCATGCTGCCCCTGTTCGGTGCATTGTCGGATAAGGTCAACACCAGAATGGGCAAGCGCACACCCTTTATTTTGATCGGTACGCTGATTGCCACCGTTTCTTTCGTAGCGCTGACGCTGATTGATAACTACCAGCTGGCGCAGGTGGTTGCAGCAGGTGTTCCCGCGCTGGAGCAGGGAACCATGTTAGACGCTGAGTTTGCAGAGGTGGTTCGAAAGGCAACTGTAGAGCTGACCGTTGCCAATCCCTTACCCTTTATCGGCTTTATCGCAACGCTGCTGGTGGTGCTGGTTGCCATGGCAACCTTCCGTTCTCCCGCGGTCGCGCTCATGCCCGACGTGACGGTCAAGCCCCTGCGTTCCAAGGCAAACGCGATCATCAACCTGACGGGTACGGCAGGCGGCATTATCGTGCTGGCACTTGGCATGGTGTTTGCAACCGCAAAAAATCCATATATGCAGTATACCGGCTACGTAGTAGCGGTGGTATCGGTCATGCTTGTCGGCTTGATCGTATTTATGCTGACCGTCAAGGAGCCCAAATGGGCTGCTGAGATGGAGCAGGATTCGGTACGCCTTGGCTTAGAGGAAGCGCCCACCGAGGATGCGCCCAAGCGCAAGCTGGCAAAGGCGGAGCTGATCTCGCTGCTCTTGATTTTGGCATCGGTTGCACTTTGGTACATCGGCTACAATTCCATTACCAGTAAGTATTCGGTGTACGCCACCAATATTCTGGGCTTTGACTTCAACCTGACCATGATCGTGGCGCAGGCGGCGGCTATCGTGTCGTATATCCCCGTGGGTATCATCTCGTCCAAGATCGGACGCAGAAAAGCCATCCTTGGCGGTATCGTCATGCTGGCAGCGGCATTCCTGATCGGTCATTTCATCGAGCCTACCACGCCTGCGTGGATCATGTACCCCATTTTCAGCTTGGCAGGCATTGGCTGGGCAACCATCAACGTCAATTCCTTCCCCATGGCGGTCGAGCTGGCACGCGGCGGCGACGTGGGCAAGTACACGGGCTATTATTACACCGCGTCGATGTCTGCGCAGATCGTAGCCCCCATTCTGTCGGGTCTGCTGTATGACCTGATCGGCATGCGCAAGGTATTCTTCCTGTTCGGTTGCATCTTCGTGCTGTTCTCGTTTGTCACCATGTTCTTTGTCAAGCATGGCGACTCCAAGATCCTCGAGAAAAAGAGTGCGCTGGAGCACCTTGATGTTGATGAATAATGAATAATGAATAATGAATAATGAATAATGAATAATTGATGTAGAAAAACCGCTCGAAAGAGCGGTTTTTCTGTATTTTATTGTAGCGGGCGATCACATATTTCGGCTTTGCCGAAATTCTCGCCCCTACGGAGCGGTTTTTCTGTATTTTATTGTAATGAGAGCAAGACCCGCATCCCACAATGTGTCATCCTGAGCGAAGAAAATATCCCGGTGGGAGATTTTCGCAGTCGAACTTTTGCGGGTCGAGGATGCGCCAAGGTCGCACCGCAGCAAGCAAAAGCGCAAGCGCGATTTGAGCGCGCAGCGGGATCTCGAAGCGGTTTATGACACGCTTGCTCACACAAAGTAACATTGGAATGCAATCGGGTTGGGATCGCTGCGAAAATGTAACAAAGGCTGAGCAGACATTGAGGAAAATCATCGCAGATCCCGCTCGCTCGCCTTGGCGAGCATTCGCGCTTTTGCTCTATTCCGTATCCTGCTTGCGCGACGGATACTCCATGCCGCAAAAGTTCGACTTCGTCAATTCACCGCAACGCGGTGAATTTCCTGCGCATCAGGATGACACGCGAGTGGGGTAATGAAAACCCCGCCCGCTTGTCGCGGACGGGGGATGGGAGATTATTCCTCAACTATGATTTCATAAAGCACCAATATTGCGTTGATCGTTTGTCTGTCTTGCTCGGTAAGATGCAGAAAGATATCGTGGTTGCCTAGAACACCTTGGCTCGAACTGTAGCCAAACTCCTGTCCATTGATATACATCGGGTAATCGCAATCAAATTCAAGAGTTCCGCTTTGCGCGGGAGTATTATTCAATATATGCAAGACTTCTTCCAGATGCTCGTCGGTCAATCTGCAAAGAAAATTGGTAGGATTGCCCGGATAATCAAACTCGATCGGACCGGTGAATGCATTGCCCGAGGAAGCATCGCGCAGCAGTTTACTGACGAATGTCAATTGCTCCATTGTCAACTCAAGCGAGTAACCGTTGATCATGAAAAAGCCTTCCGTGAAGTGCAATGAATAGTTGCCGATCTCACAAGTATAGCCCGGGCCCTCGTCCCAAATTAAAATCTCGTTGACCCATTTTCCGTTGTTGAGAATATCCAGCAGCCTTTCTGCGTTTTCGCCCGTGATGACAAGATCGGCAGGCTCTCCAAGAATATAGGTGAATATAGGCGTACCCTCAAACAGACCGCTCGGGATAATCTCCTGCTCAATTTTGATTATGAATTGTACGAACTTTCCCGTGTCAGCATCATAATACAGCTTCAATTCTTTGGTCGTGATCTGTTGATTGCCATTTTGCCCAGGGGTGATTTGAGCAACCGTATTCATGTATGCGATGACGGTATATTTTTCTTCAAATTTCAGCCAAATGCCTCTTTTGGGGTATCCCGAGATCAATACGTCCTGCTTTGCTTCAAGCAGATCTTGGGCGTTGCTTTGGTCAATGTCAACGGAAGCCTTGAACATGGCATTAATCAGTAAATCATCCTGTTGGATGCCGCAGGGTAGCTCCATGCCGTCAGGTAATGCCATAGCTTTCAAGTTGTTGTGATAGGATTGAATGATGCCGTCCGGTGCGTAGACGGAATAATCGTAATCAAATAGTTCACTACGCCAGTATTCGCATTCAATGATTTCCGGTGCCCTATCTGCTTCGGCTTCATTCATCAGTTCAAACAAATTGACACCCTGATAGGATAGATTCTTGACCGCTTGTTTGAATGCTGTGGGATCTGCCGAGGTAAAACCGTAGTTGTTCAAAAACTCGGCAAATTGCAGATATTCGTTACCGGTCACAGTAAACACAACTACCTCCACCGCGCCCTCAAACGTCATCTTGGCTTCTCCAAAGGAGAGGATCAGATCGTAAGAACCCGTAGGTGCGTCTGCGGGGATAGTGAATCGGTAGGTCACCTCGCGGCTCTCGCCGGGGGCGAGGGTGAGAGCGACCTCATCCTCGGTGTGGGGATAGATTTCGTGCTCAATGACGGTATTTCCCATGCGCAGAGTTGCGTCGGGCACGAATGCGCTGGACGAGCCGGTGTAATGAATGATCTCGTCCGAAATGTTGGTCATGCCCACCGTGATCTCCAGCGTATCTCCCGTGCCGATGATCACGTCACCGCCGCCCTGCAGGTTATGCCAGAATTGCAGAGGACCGATGATGCCAATCGTTTCTCCATCGATCAGAATTCTGACCTGCTCGGGGGAAATGCCTGCGTACTTGGCAATGGTTTGAATGAGCGATTCGATCAGCGCGTCTTGGTTTTCATAGGATGTGATGCCTGCCGAAAGCGTGGCGGTCACAATGGTTTGCTCGTCTCTCTTGCCCAATTGCTGCGTGAGGAATTGCCACAGCGTGTCGGGGACAACCGTAGTGCCCGACATAGGCTCGGTGGTGACCTCGTAATTCAGCAGCTGCACCTGCTCGTCAACTGCGTTGAGGTGTTGCCAGGTAAGGAATACGTTGGCTTCGGTATCTCCGGGAATTTTGACGCGCTCGCTTTGCGCGTTGCCGTTTGCGTCGGTATAATAGACGCGCACAACGGTGCTTGCGAATTGGTGCTTGGGAATTTCGTAATTTAAATCGTAGGTTTGGGGAATAAACGGCACGATCAGTAAGACCGATGCCAGCATGATTGTAAGCACCGCGGCTGCTAAGATGGCTAGCACGCGCCTGCGTTTGCGCGCGGCGGCATGCCGCTCAAGTGCCTGTTCGTATTGGAGCGCGCGCTCCACCGCATCGGGATCGATGCGCGCAACGCCGTCCGAAAATAGATCCTTATGCATCATTTCAAATATCCCTCGCTTTCCAAAACTTGCCGCAGCTCTTGCTTGATCGCGGCAATTTCCTTGTGGACCGTGGATTCGCTGCACCCCAGCTTGCGTGCAATATCCGCAATGGGGCGGCAGAAATAATAGCGGTTCATGAAAATGAACGCCCGACGGTCACTCAGCGTGTCTGTAAATTCGGTCAGCAGCTCTCCCAGCTCGTTGGCTTTCTGCTCGGTGTAAAAGGCGTCCGAATCGGCAAGCATGTCGCCAAAGTCGGAAAGGGATGCAACCATATCCGAGGGCACGCGCTTTTGGCGCTTGGCAGCCTTGTGGCGATTGAAGGCGATGCGGCGTACGACCGATATCAGGTACGCGCGCAGCGAGTCGGGGTGAGCAGGTGGAATGGAATTCCAAACACGCATATAGGTGTCATTCAAGCATTCCTCCGCGTCCTGCGCGTTTCCCAGCACGCTATGTGCCACCGCAAGCAGCTTGGCGCGGTATTTGGCATCGGTTTCGCGAATGGCGCGCTCGTCACGCCCGTTGTACAGGGCAATGATGTGCTCGTCGCCCGGATAGCAGTCGTATGAATGCTTCATGCTTGCACCTCCTTTAGGTCAGATTTGAAAGGTCCCTTCACTTATACAGACAACCAAAATGCAGGGAAACTGTAAGGATTTTTGAAAAAAGTCATAATTTTTCGTAGGGGAGGGTATTACCCTCCCGCACGCGATGAGATTGGTGGGCGTTCGGGTCTGCTCGAATGCTCCTCCCCAAAACCGTTTGCGTGCGGGAGGATGATATCCTCCCCTACGATTGCTTAATATACGGTCACGTTCTTGGCAATGGTGTAGAACCTGCCGTCAAAGATGCTTTGCTTGAGCGCCAGCTTGATGGGCGTCTCGCCCTCAAACATGCCAATTGCCAGCTCGTACTTGCCTGCGGGCACGTCTCTTAAGTCGGGGCGCAGGGTAATGGTCTGCGGCTTTTCGGACAGCCAAGTGCGGTTGTCGGTGTCGGTGTCCAGCACGTATTCGCTGCCGTCCTCGCCGCGCAGTCTGATCTTGAGGTCGTATTTGCGGTAAGCGCGTGCCCAGCCGCGGTTTTCCACGCTCAGCGTGACAATGTTGTGCGCCGAGCGGTGCAGGGCAGGCACGGTGGCAGAGGTGACGAAGTACCAATATCCCAGTCTGTTTGCGCAGTACTCGGTCAGGTAGTATTCGTTTTGCAGCCAGATGCGGGGGTAGCCGTGGAAGCCTGCAAAGGTAGCGTGCGTGCGCTTGAATGCTTCCAGCGCGGTCAGACCGTCGCGGAAGTGGTCGTTGTGATTGTGCACGTAGCCGTAGTGCTCCATTTCAATGCAAGCGGGCGCATCGGGGGCTAAGCGGTCAAATGCCCAAGGCGCGCGCAGCGTGTCGTAATCGTTGACCTGCGTGTAGTAGTTACAGCAAACCGAGTCGTCTTGAATGCCAAAGCCGCGCTCGCTGGCATAGTCCAGCACCTGTTGCACCTCGTCCTGACCGTGCGCAATGCGGCAGCAGATGTGGTCGTCGTTGCAAAGCACGGGGGTGTCGGGGAAGTACTTGGCGTGCAGGTCAAAGTGCTTTTTGACCACAGAGGGAGGAATGATCACGCCGGTCGCGTCCGCCGCCGTGTGTCCCTCGCCCCAGGTGCCCATGGTGCCCACGTCAATGCACTCAATTCGCGGGTCGCCGTTGTATCTTGCGCCCATGACCGCCAGGAATTTGTCCAGGCAAGACAGGAAAATGGGGTCATCGTAGTCGGGCTGAATGGTGCCCGAGGGCAACAGATAGCCGCGTGCACCCTTTTCGTACACGTAGGCGGGGGTGGCGTAGTTCATTCTTGCCTCGCCCTCAAAGGAGCAGATGCGCAAGGAGAAGGTGTAACCGCGCGGACCCCAGAGCGCCATGGTCTCATCGAGGTAGGAAAAGTCATAAACACCCTCTTGCTTTTCAATGTCACCCCAGTCAAAGCGCAGATAGAGATGGTTGAGCCCGGGGAAGTCGGAAAGGTCGTCCGCGGGATCGGCGTGCTGCGGGTGGCGATAATTCTCGCGGCCGTAGCCGTTATCAATGTAGTGCCAGAACCAGCCCTTGTGGGGGTTTTTGAGCACGGTCTTGTCGTCCATGAAGGGGCGCAGATCAATAAAATCGGGGCGCGCGATGGGGTTGTCCCACATGCCGCACATGGTCTGGTTGCCGTTGGGCTCGGGAGCGGGGCAGAGGTTGGGGAATTTCTTTTCCATCATATCCGTGCCTCCTTTCAAACGCCGCGCACGTGGGTGCGCGCAATGGTGTAGTAGCCGTCCTTGAGATAATCCTGCTTGATGCCCAGCAGAATGGGGGTGTCCTTTTCAAAGAGTCCGACGCAAACGTCGTAGTCGCCCTCGGGCACGCCGCGTGCATCCACGCGCAGGGAAAGCGTGATGGGGGAGTCGGGCTGCCAGGTGCGGTTGTCGGCATCCAAGGGGATGACAAACGTGCCGTTCTCGCCGCGCAGACACAGGCGCAGGTCGTACTTAAAGTACGCGCGAGCCCAGCCGCGGTTTTGCACGTCCAGCTCAATGCGGTTGTAGGCGGTATTGGTCAGCTCGGGAATGACCGCGCCGGGGATAAAATACCAGTATCCGAGTCTGTTTGCGCAGTATTCGGTCAGGTAGTATTCGTTTGCCAGCCACTTGCGCGGATAGCCGTGGAAGCCGGCAAAGGTGGCGTGCGCGTTCTTAAAGGATTGCATAGCGGTCAAGCCGTCGCGGAAATAGCTTTCGTACTGCGGCTTGATGTAGGTATAGTGCGCCATTTCAATGGCGTTGGGTGCGTTGCCGCACAGGCGCTCAAATGCCCAGGGCGCGCGCATGGTGTCGTAGCCGTTTTCCTGGTAATAGTAGTCGCAGCAGATCGAGTCGTCCTGCACGCCAAAGCCGCGTGCGGCTGCGTAATCCAGCATTTCCTGCACCTCTGCCTGTCCCTTGCAAAAGCGTGCCGCAATGTGGTCGTCGTTGCAAAGCACGTAGGTGTCGGGGAAGTAGCGCGCGTGCAGATCAAAGTGCGCCTTGACAATGTCCAAGGGGTAAACGCATCCGTCGCCCTCTACCGTGTGGCCCTCGCCCCAGGTGCCCAGGGTGCCAATGTCAATGCACTCAATTCTCGGGTCGCCGTTGTACTTGGCGCCAAAGACCTGCATGAATTTTTCCAGGCAAGCAAGGAAAATGGGATCGCCGAAATCGGGCTGGATCTTACCACCCTCCAAGAGGTAGCAGCGCGCGCCCTTTTCGTACACGTACGCAGGGGTGGCGTGGTTGATCTCTGCCGTGCCCTCGTAGGCGCAAACACGCAGGGAGAATCGGTAGCCGCGTGCGCCCCAGGTATCCATGATCTCGTCTAAGTAAGAGAAATCGTAAACGCCCTCTTGCTTTTCCACGTCGCCCCAGTCAAAGCGCAAATAGAGGTGGTTGAGACCGGGGAAGTCGGCAAGATCGTCATTGGGGTCGTGATGCTCGCGGTAAGCGCCGCGCGTATAACCGTTGTCAATGTAGTGCCAGAACCAGCCCTTGTGGGGGTTGCGCAGCACGGTCTTATCGTCTACCAACAGGCGCAGATCCACGTAGTTTTTGCGCTGGTAGAGCTTATCGGTCATAAAGCACAGGGTCTGCGCCTCCTGACCGCCGGGAGCGGGAACAATGTTCGGAAAATCGGACATAGTAAAAATTCTCCTTTGCTCATATAGATTGATTTTATCATACCATATCGCGCACGCCTTGTCAAGAAAAAACAAGAAAACCCTTGCCCTCTATTGCAATATTGTGCGAATTGTGGTACAATGAAAAAAATACATCAGCGGAGGTCACCCAACCTATGGCAAAATGGATCTGGTATCCCGGAGATTACGAGCTGTATCACAGCATCAAGCTGCATAACCGCCGTGAGGAATACGGCTGCGAATACCCCACCTTCTGGAAGCTTTCCACCCCGTACCCCAACGTGCGCTTTTTCAAGAGCTACCACTCGGACAAGGCGGACACTTTGCGCTTCGTGACGCGTGCCAAGGGCTACGTGATCGTAGACGACAAGCGCCTGCCGGTCAATACCGACGTGCAAGTGCCTGCGGGTGACCACAACGTCATGGCGGTGCTGCTCGCCGAGCAGGGGCTGCCTTGTCTGTACGTGGACAGCGAGTATTTGCAGACCGATCAGACCTGGATCGCCGACCACATGATCGTGACCAAGCGCGTGCCGGTTGGCTGCACGCCTGCCTATACCTTGCCAGAGGACACTCCCGAGGAGTTCCGCTTCTGCTACAAGCGTCTGGATCCGGTCAAGGTTACCGAGACCGAGCAGGGCACGCTGTACGATTTCGGGCGCGAGACCTATGCGTATCTTTGCATGGAGGGCGCGGACGCGGCGGACAGCATTCGCGTCACGTACGGCGAATCCAAGGAAGAGGCGCTGGAGCATGACGAGGCGCTCATCCGCCAGACTGTGAGCGGTCAGGCGGCATATCGCCTGCCCGGACGCGCATTCCGTTACGTGTGCGTGCAGGGATGCAAGAACGTCAAGGTCTGGGCGGACTACGAATATTTGCCCTTGGAGGACGTTGCCACCTTTACCTGTAATAAAAAGAGCGTTAACAAGATCTGGGAGATCTGCGCTTACACGCTGCACCTCAACTCGCGTGAGTTTTTCCTGGACGGTATCAAGCGCGACCGCTGGTGCTGGTCGGGAGACGCGTACCAGTCGTATATGGCAAACCGCTATCTCTACTTTGATCCCGAGATCACCAAGCGCACCATCATCTCGCTTCTGGGCAAGCCGCCTTACGAGCAGCACATCAACTCGATCAACGATTATTCCATGTACCTGATCATCGGGGCATACGAATACTACTTTGCCACGGGGGACGCGCAGTTTATCGGTCTGTATTTTGACCGTCTGTACGCGCTTTACGAGTTTATCGTGGGCAGACTGGACGAGAACGGCTACATGTGCCACCGCGACGGCGACTGGATCTTTATCGACTGGTCGGATATGGATAAGGGAGGACCGCTCTGTGCTGAGCAGATTCTGCTCTGGCAATGTCACAAGTGCATGGCAGAGCTGTGCGCTTTGGTGGGCAAGGACGGAAGTGTCTGCCGCAAGGCAGCCGACGCGCTGCAAAAGCGCATCATGAAGGACTATTGGCGCGAAGAGCGCGGCGCGTTTATCGATTGCCACACCACGGGAAGGGAGAACGTCACGCGTCACGCCAACGTGTTTGCCATTATGTACGGCTTTGTTTCCCAGCGCAGATGCGCAAAGATCGTGCGCTGCGTGCTGGAAAACGATGCGATCACGCAGATCACCACGCCGTATTTTGAATTCTTTGAGCTCAATGCGCTTTGCATGATGGGCAGACTTAAGACCGCGCAGAAAAAGATCGAGTCGTACTGGGGCGGCATGGTTGCCTTGGGCGCCACCTCGATCTGGGAGCAGTATCTGCCCGAGCAGCAGGGTATCGAGCATTACGGCATGTACGGCATGAAGTACGGCTGCTCGCTCTGTCACGCCTGGGGCGGCGGACCGATTTACCTCTTGGGCAGATATTGCCTTGGCGTATACCCCACCGATATCGGTTACAAGACCTTTGCGGTGCAGCCTGATCGCGGACTTTACCGTCACGTGGACGGCACCGTGCCGCTCCCCGAGGGTCACAGCGTGCGCGTTAAGATGGATGCGCATTCCTGCACCGTTACCGCCACCCGTGCAGGCGGCACGCTGAGATTAGGCGGCAAGCAATACGAAATTCCGGAAAATGCGGAATTGAAAGTGGAATTTTAAGCAAAGAAAAAAGAGGCTGTATTGCGCAACTTCCCATAAGGAAGTTGCGCAGTTTTATTCGCCTCTGGCGAGTTATATTGCCGATGGCAGTGATATTTGGCTTCGCCAAGTGGTATTCGCTACGCGAGTTTTATGGCGAATAAAATATCACGAAAGCCTGAGGCTTTCATATCACTGTCGCGTAAGCGACAATATCACTCCGACGAAGTCGGAATATCACTTGACTAATTTGAAAGTCGGGCAGTTTTATTCGCCTTCGGCGAGTTCTATTGCT
>JAZRQR010000185.1:0-10649 GCA_045650025.1 Eubacteriales bacterium | reverse complement strand
CCGTTGAGACCCTGGTTGAGTTCAAACTCACCAAGCCCGTTAACCCCAACGCGCCCGTATTCGTACTGGATGCTGCTTACCTGGCAAACGCTGCAACCGCAGGCTTTGCTCCCAACATGATCTCCTCCGCTGTTCTGGCTGAGAACGGCTATTTCGTTACTCTGACCTCCACCGACGGTGGCGACCCCTACTTCTATCCCTTCTCCCCCGGCGATACCGTGAAGGATCAGGGCGCACAGTACGTAGTAGTTAAGTATCGTACCACCTATGACGGCGAAGGCAAGGGCGGCGAGTTCTTCGTAGGCTCCGGCGCAGGCCCCGTCGGCGGTGCTGATGAATCCCGTTTCGAGTACGTTGCTGACGGCGAGTGGCATCTGCTCTTCGTTGACCTCTCCACCGTTTCCACCGTTAACGAGGCATTCGAGCTCAACTACCTGCGTTACGACTTCTACCTTGGTGCAAAGAACACCGCAATTGACGTTGCATACATGGCTGCATTCTCCTCCATCGAGGCTGCAGAGGCTTGGGATGCAAAGGCTTACCCTGAGGTTGTTGAGCCTTGGGACGTTGATTTCTCCCAGCACGACATTACCGGTAGCTATGCTGAGCCTTGGGCAGCAAACACTCTGATCCCCACCATGGGCGCAGACGAGCTGGTTTACGTGGTTCACTACGGTTCTATCGATCTTGGTGAGGTAAACCTCTCCAAGTACAGCAAGGTAACCATTTCTTATGCAACTCCCGCAGGTCAGGACGCTTTAGGCGCTGACTTTGGCGCACAGTACGAGGCAACTGCAAAGAGAGCTATGCTGCTCAACTTCGCACCCGGCGTACAGGAGGGCTCTGCATTTGAGTACCTGCCCGAGAGCGATACCATTCTCGCATCCGCACAGTACAACATGTCTGCTTCCAACATGGCACTGAGCACTGTGGAGATCGACCTTACCGAGGTTGACTACAACGGCCAGATCTACCTGACCTTTGACTTCCGCAATGCAGCAAATGAATTCGGCGCAACCTCTTACCTGATCGTTGTAACCGACATTCTGTTTGAATAATAGCAATATAAAAAAACAACCGAGCTGTGGCTCGGTTGTTTTTTTAATATTGCGGCACCAGATCGTCGTCCTGTTCCGCAACGGTCAGGAACACCATGGTGGTATCTCTGTCGCCTACGGGATCGTTAGGGGAGTGCATGGAAAGGTACATCTGCCCGTCCACGTCGGCAAAGAGCATGCCGTGGCCGCCGTCAAAGGGGTAGCCCGCGTCTGTTTTGCCGTAAAGGCGCTGCTCTCGCTGCGTCCAATTGCCGTCGGGTCTACCGTTGTCGCTTTCTGCAATGCCCACGCAATAGCCGTCCTTGGCGAAATTCGACCAGATCATAAGCAGCTTGCCGCCCTTGGTTCGATAGAGGTAGCAGCCGTCGGTCACGCCCGCAGCCGCCCAGGGCGCGGCATCCGCGCGGAACAGATCCACAGGCTGGCTGACAAGGTGGGTCAGATCATCCGACATTTTGGCAAGTGCAAACAGACCCACGTGATCGGGCGTGCAGGTCCATTCGTGCACGAACATGCTCCAGGGCTGCCCGTCCTCGTCTACGTACAGCGTGGCGTCAATGCAATCCCAGTCATCAGGGGTAAAGTGACCGTCCGAGATCTGCACAAAGGGACCCTCGGGGGTATCGGACTTGAATACGCTGCAGCCGCGGTGCTGGGTCTTGGAGGAAAAATAGGTGGTGAACATATAGTACTTGCCATCCACCACGTGCACCTCGGGTGCCCAGTTTTGCTTGACAAAATCCTCGGGCACAATTACGGTGGGAGAGACCTCGGAGCGCTTCCATTCGCCGTCCAGGCGACCGCTCTTGTTGACGTAGCACTGCCAGCCCGTGCCGTATGCGTAATAGACGCCGTCCACGACCACGATATACGGGTCGCGCAGCTTGGTGACGTGGGTTTCAATAATCATATCAGATTCTCCTTTGGTAGATTTTCACGCTTTGCACGCCGCTTTTCATAATCAACGCGCGCAGGATGGGGGAGCACAGCACCGTTCTTTTGAATGTCTTGCCGTATAGCTTACGGCGTAAGGGGCGCGTGGCGTTGCGGTAGGCGCGCGCAATTTGCGCAGGGGATTGCTTGGCAAAGGCTTCTGCCAGCATGCGACCTGAGAGCATAGCCGAGCTGATGCCCTCAAACGAGCTTGCGCTGATCAAGCCGGCAGCCTCGCCCAACAGATACACGCCGTCCTTGCCCGTGATAAAATCGCGCCTTTTGCGAGGGGAGCACACCTGACATGCCTCGGTTTTGATGGGCTCGCCCAGCGAAATGCCGAGATGCTGCTCCAGCCTTGCCTTTTGTGCTTCAAATGCCGCGCGGCTGCCCGATTTGGCAAATGCGCCGCCAAACACGGTGCAATCGTCCTTGCGGATCAACCAGGAGCAGGAATCGCTGGTCTGCTTGTCAAAAATGCAGGCATAAGCGGGAGTTGCAGGGTCTGCGGTGGCAAACCATTGCTGCACCGAGACGTATTTGTAGGGCTGCGTTCTAAAAAACTGTCTGCGCACGATCGAGGAAGCACCGTCCGCGCCCACCAGAGCGCCTGCGCGATATTCCTTTGTGCCTTGCGCGGTTTGCACCTGCAGGACAAAGCCGTCCGCACGCGTGATCTGCGTGCATCTGCCGTCCACGATACAAACGCCTTGGGGCACAAGCGAAAGCAGCCAGCGATCAAAGGCAAGCCTGTCCATATTCAGGTAGTGTCGCTGATAAAGTCGCGTGATCCGACTGCCCAGGTCAACGGTATGCACCGAAAAGATCTGCGGATCGGCAAGCACCGCATTGGGCAGCGTCAGCGCAAATTCGGCAAGCACCTTTTGGGCATCGGGGGAGAGCAAGCCACCGCAGGGCTTGGCGTTTTGCTCGGTTTGTCCATCGATGAGCAAAATGCGCGTGGCGGGGGAACGCGTGGCAAGCTCGCGCGCAAACGTCGTGCCCGCAGGACCTGCGCCAACAATGGCAACGTCATAGTATTGTTCCATAATTACATTGTTTTTTGATACGTGTCGGGGTTTTGATCGGTGTTATAGGTGGGATCGCCCGGCCGGATGCCGTTCATGACCTGCATGATGTGGTAGGCTCTTGCCGAGAGGTCTTTGGCAGCCTCGGTGGGGGAGAGGTCGGGATTTGCAAACAGCGGCTCGCCCACGTGCAAATCCACCTGCGGCTTTTTGGTAAACAGCTTGGTAGGTCCCTTGCGCGGACGGAAGGACATGGAAATGGGAATGATGGGCTTGCCGTATTTGACCGCGTATTTGAATACGGCGGGCTTGAACGGGCGAATGTCGGGGTAGAACAGCCACATTGAGCCTTCGGGATAAAAATGCATCCACTTGTCGCTCTCTAGCACCTCTTCCATGGCTTTTTTGAACTTGATCATGGCGCGGATGTTGCCCGTGGGAATGGGAATACCACCCGACATGCGAATCCACATGCGGTTACCGCCGTTGAGATTATCCTTCCAGGCGGGCAAGTAAACAAGGTGCGGGCGAATGGCGCACAGCACGCAGATCAAGTCAAAGTAAAACACGTGGTTGGCAATGGTGATAGCGCCACCGCGAAGCTGCTCTCGGTAGGGCTTGAGATTCTCTCTGCCGTACACGCGCAAGCCGTGCGTGACCTTGACCAAGGCAAAGCCAATGGTCTGCAGTCCCAGCCAATAGATACTGCGCAGGCACTTAAAGGCAAAGTCCTTGCGCAGATAGGGGTAGCTTTCATCAAAGGTCGTATCTCGAAGCGCATTGACCGCAATCATGTGTTCATCACATCTGTCGGGGTATTGATAATCCAAGTCGTGCTTGTAATACATCGCAATCTTGTGCCGTCCTTTTTTTCGTGATGATCCCATTATAGCACAGTTTGTCGCATATTGCAAGAGAAAAAGTCCCTCGCCGTGGCAGGCGAGGGACAAAATATGAGATTATTGGTCGATGGTGACGTACATTGCGGGGCGGACGCCTACATATTTATTGCTTTTGATCACGAATTGCTTTGCTTGGCAATCTGCGATGATCCACTCACCCGAATCGTTGGTGTTGCGGACGTAGTAGGAATAAACGTACTCGTAGTCGGAGTCCTGCATTAGGTAGCCAAGCACCTGATTGTCGTTGTACTTGGTGTCCTTTTTTGAGAAGATCTGCTCGTTTCTGCAATACTCCTGCAGCTCCGCTTGGCTGAGCAGGAATAGCTTATCGGTAACCTGCTTATCCTCGCCGTCGATCTTGATGGTGTAGGTATGCTCGGCAATTCTTGCCTTGTCGGTGTCGTTGAAGAGGTATTCCAGATCGTGCAGCTTGCTGCGGACGTTATTACCCTTTTCCCATCTGGAGAGGGAATTGGATTCGATTGAGGTCAGTATTGCGTCCGAGAGCAGCAGCGCTTTGCCGTCGTTGACTGCGATGACAGTCCAGTAGAGCGGATTATCCCCCTGCAGCGAGTCAGGCTTATTGGTCTGCGAACCCATTACCACCTGCTCGCCAACCTGCAGATTGGTGAACTTGATTTGGTTATAGCGTTGCTCGCTATCCTCATAACGGCCAAGCTGTGCAAACAGCTCTCTTGCGCGGCGGTAGTCGCCGTTTTGCACGCAGGCGATCGCTTCGTTGTACTTATCTTCATTTTGATTGGGCAGAGCGAATACCGAAACGCAGCCGATCGTGATGACCAGCACAAGATAGAATGCGAGCAGCGCGATCTTCTTTTTCTTGGACTTAGCAAAGAAAATATTGGAGATCAGGATGGTCAGCGTGCCAAGCACGGTGATCATAGTAAAGAAGAAGGCAAGACCAATGACCGAATCGGTTGCCATAAAGGTATTGTAATTTGCCAAGAACAGCACAAGAGAGGTGACGATGACGCCTGCGGTGGCAATGCCAAGCAGGACGCTGCGCTTGCGCTTTGCGCGCAAGAACAGGACGAAGGGGAAATAATACATTGCGTACGCGCTGACAATGACAATGCCGATCAGCGTTGTTTCCTTGACCGAGCCGATGGGATAGCAGATCCAAAAGGCTGCCAAGAACACGTTAAAGAGAATGTAGGAATAGGGGGCAACGAAGAATTTGAAAAAATTCTTGAGCAGCGTGCCGCCGCTGAACAGCGAGCAGCAGAGTGCAACGGTAAACGGTGAGTCCTCACGATCCTCCTCGTCAAAAAGGTCGCCGATGTCGTAGCCCTTGGCTCTTACGACGGGGCGAAGCAAAATTGCCAGCAAAACCGCTAAGACAGGGAGCGCATAGAAGAGCAGCGCAAGCAGACCCACGATCAGCATATGCGAGGGGATGCTAAACAGCATAATGCCCATACCGATAAAGCCAAACAGGTAAAGCAGCGTGGCGGGGATTGTGAAAAAGTCACTTGACCCACCGGTAGATTCATCATCAATTTCAAAATAACCGTAGACTCTTGACATAAAAGCTCCTTCTGCCGCGGCTTGTGAAATGCGAGCGCGGTTTTTGTAGTGATTTCAGTATAACACACTTTGAGGGGAAAATCAAGGGCATTTTCTGTTTTCGTTTTTAGAGGTGCAGCAAAAAAAGTCGAGGCTCTCCTTTTTGAGAGATGATGCTCGTGAAAGCCGTGCAATCGCTAAAGCCGCCGATTTTGGTAACGCTTGCAGGGAATTGTACGGCTATGCAATAGGCGTAGAATTTTTGGGATGCTTTTGTGTGCATTAGTTTGTTGAAAGTGGAGAATTTTCTCATTTTTGTGGCACATCGTTGTAAATTGCGGGCAGACATGGTACAATGAAAAAAACAGCTGCCACCGTGGCAGAAAGGAAGGACAGTATGCATATCATTCCGCGTTTTTCATTTACTTACAATAACAAGCCCTTTGACATTGCCGACGTAACCGTGACTCCAACCGAGTACGGACGCTTATACGAGTACAAGGACGGCTTGCGCGTCGAGCTGCATATCACCGAATACCCTGCGTACAATGCCATTAGCTGGATGCTGTGGTTTGAAAACGCAGGCGAGCACGACAGCGCGCTGATCCGCGACATTCTGGACTGCGATGCGACTTGGTGCTTTGTGGACGGATCGGGCAAAACGCCTCCCTTGTCCATGTTTGATACCGACGGTTGCGCGGGCTACGAGGCATATCTGCGCGCCGATCGCATTTCGGAGGAATGCAAGGTGCACGAAACCAAAATGCCGCTGGGCACCTCGCGCTCCTATCATCCTTTAGGTGGGCGCTCCTCCAGCGGTCAGATGCCTTTCTTTGAGTTTTATACCAAGGGTCGCGGACTTATGGCGGCTATCGGTTGGTCGGGACAATGGCGCGCAAGCTTTGCGCACACTATGGGTGACGTGCTGGAGATCAAATCGGGTCTTGACTATACCGCGTTTCGTCTGCATCCCGGTGAGCGCGTGCGCACCTCCTCCATTCTGTTTATGGAATTTGAAGGCACGCGCGTGCAGGGCAGCAATCAATTCAGACGTTTGATCAAAAATGAGCTTTGCCCCTTTACGCCCGAGCAGTTTCCGTTTGCTCTGGAGGGCATGGGGCTGACCACCGAGCGTCATCTCTACCATTTGGAAAAGTACCGCGCGCACGGCGTCAAAGCCAACTATTATTGGATCGATGCCGGCTGGTACGGCAAGGGCGGCACGCCCGGTGCTGCGGATTGGTACAAGCAGGTGGGCAACTGGCAGGTGCGCCCCGATGAGCACCCCGACGGACTTGCCGACGTGATCAGAACGGTGCACGGCATGGATATGAAATTCTTGCTTTGGATGGAGCCCGAGCGCGCTTATCCCGGAACGGATCTGGCAGTCGAGCACCCTGAATGGCTGTACCCCTTAGACGGCTTTTATCTGCTTTTGCGCCTTGACAAGGACGAGGTCAGGGAATACCTGTTTGATCTGATCTGCAAATTCATTGACGAGCTGCATATTGCGTGCTTCAGACAGGACTTTAACATGGAGCCGCTGCAATCCTGGCGCATTACCGACGAGATGGATCGCGGGGGTATGTGCGAGATCAAGTATATCATGAACCTGTATCGCCTGTGGGATGATCTACGCGCCAAGTATCCGCACCTGGTCATTGACAACTGCGCGTCGGGCGGTCGCCGCATTGACGCCGAGTCGATCAAGAGAACCATTCCCATCTGGCGTACCGATGCCTTCTGCGAGCCTGATCTTGACCCCGATGCCATTCAGACGCAGATGTTTGGCTATAACCGCCTGATCCCGTGCTCCGGCGGCGTGTGCAAGAGAATGGGGGATACCTACGCGACCCGCAGCTCGTATGCACCCTGCTACGTGGGCAGCTGGTGGTGGACGGACCGCCCCGATCGCCCCGAGCCCGATGAGCAAAAGCTTGCCTGGATGGCAAAGATGTGCGAGGAATACCGTTCGCTGCGCCACTTCTTCTCCTGCGATTTCTATCCCTTGGAGGATGGCGGCTGGTCGTACGCGCACGGCGGCTGGGCAGCTTACCGCTACGACAGACCCGAAGAGGGTGACGGCATTGTCATGGCATTCCGCCGCGCAGGCTCGAACTGTAAGACCTCTGCTTACGTGCTTGAGGGTCTGAACCCCGACGCGATCTATACCGTGACCGACATCGATACCAAGGAAACTTGGGAGATTGCGGGCAAGACGCTTGTGACCGACGGATTGATCGTCACCATTCCCGAGAAATATCAGAGCAAGATCTTGCTTTATGGTATCAAACAATAAAAAGCCGACCGCATTTCCATAACGGAAATGCGTTCGTTTTGATTATCCGACTCTCTCGATGATCTCGAAGCCGTCGTCGGTCTCGCGCATGCGGAACAGGCGCGGGCGCTCGTTGGGATTGACGTTGGTGCTGTGCAGCACCATGTAAAGCTGGCCGTCAAAGCCGTCGAACAGCATGCCGTGGCCGCCGTCCTCGTCATAAATGAACTTGTCCGCATGACGCCAAGGACCGTGAATGCTGCCGCTGTCGCTGATGACAAGTGCCTGCACGTACCAGTATTGCGGCCCTGCATGGAAGCCCGACCACAGCATATACAGCTTGCCGTTCTTGCCCTTGCGGAAAAAGGGGCCGTCGGTCACGTAATTGCGTGAAGTGGGATCGACCAAGGAATACGACCATTCCGCATCCCCCGCACGCACAATCGTCTTGGGCTCTCCTGCGGGCCCGGTCAGATCGGCTGTCAGCGGCATGATCTCAATCGTGCCGTCCCCCACCTGCGTCCATTCGTGGCAGAATGCCGTCCAGGGTGTTCCCTCCTCATCCACGTAAAAGGTCGCGTCAAGGCAGACCCACTCCTCAGGGGTGATGGGGCCTTCGGTAAAGGGCAGGAAAGGACCCATGGGGCTGTTGCTCTTTAAGATCTGGGAGCAGCGCAGGCGACTCTCGCTGCGAAAGCTGGCGAACATATAATAGGCATCGCCGTAGCGGTAGACCTCGGGCGCAAAGAAATCGCGATCCGACCAAAAATCCACAGGGCGGGTAAAGCACTCGTGCGGCTCGCTCCACTCGTCAAGGTCTGTGGAGGTGTAAACGTCCAAGCCCTGCCAGGGAATGGTTTTGGTGGTGGCACCGCGGCGAGTTCCGTACAGATAATACACTCCGTCCTCGGCAAAAATAAAGGGGTCGCGCAAATGAATGTCATGCAGCTTCACGGCGTTGAGCTCCTTTCCGAAATGTAAGCTTCCTTTGGCGTTATTATACCATAAAATCACCGCCGCGTCAATCGTGTGTTATGGAAGTGGGTTAGTAAAATTTGTACAAAAGTCAGTAAAAAACATATAAAAGACATGATTGAATTGTGGTTACTTGACAATAGGTTTGGGTACATGCTATAATGCAAACAGAGATGTATTACCACATGGAGGAATGAGTATGAAACGAACTTTCAGAAACGGTATATGGATCCTGCTTGCATGTCTCTTGCTTTTGGGCAGCTTTGCATGCACGCCCAAAACGCCTGCTGCTCCCTCGGACAGCACGGCAGATACCGAGGCGGGCACGACCGGACCCGATCGCACGCAGCCGCAAGAGGGCAGCTTTGTTTCTTCTACCGAGCTTTCGTTTGAAATGCAGACTGTGACCGAGATCGAAAAGGTGATCTCAGAGGAATACGTGTATAACGCCTCCAACGGCAGCACGGTGTTTGCCGTGGGTGAGGGAAAGGCGAAGAAAAACGTGGTCACGCTCAACGCCAACACGGTTGCCAATTTCAACATCGGCGTTAAGTTCAATGAAAACGTGACCGCCAAGTATTCCTTTAAGCTGACCTCCTCCGAGCCCGAGCCCGAGGCGAATTACGATTCCGCGTACTTCGGCTTGCGTCTGTCCGGCACAGGCTCTGCTCCCAACCATGAGTCGGCAAGGGTGTGGATACTGATGAAGGATAAAAAGATCGGTATGCGTACCGGCAAGTGGCCCAACTGCACCATGGTGACAAGCCCCGTGGATTTCGCCGAGGGCGTGGAGCTGATCGTGGAGGACGACCCGGTTGCCAACGTGATTTCGATCTTCTATAACGACAACGGCACCAAGACACCCTTGGCGCGTCTTGTGATACTGGACGACAAGCTGGAATTTTATTTGGAAGGAAGCGAGACCCCCGACATTACCGAGCCGCTCTCTGAGCCGGTGGCAAGAACGGGCTACGCACGCATATGGACGCATCATATGAAAAAGACTGTTAAGATCACGGGTATGAAGGTATCGGGTGAGTCTACCGTCTCCACCACCGAGCCTATGGATATGCTCAATTCCCGTGACGTATTTGCAGATACCTGGGTGGCAACCGATGACGTTGGCAGAGTGACCCCGATCGGCAGCGACACCATCGCTCCCACCGAGCAAAAGGTCGGTATCTTCTACTTTATGTGGCATAACGCCAAGGAGCAGGGCGAAAATCCGCTCTACGACCACACCGCTGCGTATCTTTCGGGCGGCGCGGACGCCGTATGGGATCTGATCCCGCAGGGACCCTTGGGCTTTGCGCACTACTGGGCAGAGCCGTACTTCGGCTATTACAATTCGGATGACGAATGGGTCATCCGTAAGCACGGCTACATGCTTGCCGAGGCGGGCGTGGACTTTATTTTCGTGGACGCCACCAACGGCATTATTTACGAGCATAATTTAGAGACGCTGCTGCGCGTCTGGAGTCAGATGCGTGCAGAGGGCTACCAGGTACCGCAGATCTGCTTCCATTGCGGTAACACCGATTCGCTGGCAGCCGCATCGCTCAATTTCCTTTGGAATAACTACTATTCCGTGGGCAAGTATGCGGATATGTGGTTTTACTTTGATGGCAAGCCGCTGATCTTCTATCCCGATTCGCTGGCAAAAACGCTGTCCTCCGAAATCAACGATTTCTTTACCGTCCGTCAAAGCTGGGCGTTTACAAGCGATTCCTGGTATGCAGACCGCAAGGGTAAGGGCAGATGGGCATGGGCGGATATGTATCCGCAAAAGCCCGGTCTTTCACCCGAGGGTGAGGTGGAGCAGATGATCGTCATGAGCGGCTTCTGGGCAAACGGCAGCGGCGGCACCAACGGCGGCAGAAGCTATACCAAAGCGAACGGCATTCCCGCATACGAGGGCAACTGGGATTTCGGCTTTGCGCTGATGAAC
>JAZRQR010000184.1:0-1310 GCA_045650025.1 Eubacteriales bacterium | reverse complement strand
ATCATGGACAGCGCACGCGTGGACGCAATCCCCAAGGTGGCTGCAAATCACGTGCAGGCATCGCTTATCCACGAGGCTGCGATCGGTAAGATCGCAGGCGAGCAGCTGATCAAGCTGATGACGCTGGGACTTTCCGAAAAGCAGGCAGAGGAACAGATCATCAACGGCTTCTTGCGCTGATATGGCACATCCCATCAAGCATTTTATCACCATCACGCACCACCGCCACAAGGTCATCGCGCATTGCTTTCGCGCAGGCATTGGCTGGCAGGGGCTTGGGCACGATTTGTCCAAGTATTCGCTTGCCGAGTTTATTCCGGGCGCAAGGTACTATCAGGGCACGCGCAGTCCGGGCGAGGCACAGCGTGAGAGTGAGGGGTATTCGGGCATGTGGCTGCACCATCAGGGGCGCAACAAGCACCATTACGAATATTGGTTTGATTACGTACCCGCGGCGCGCGCGTATGCCGCGGTCAAAATGCCTGTGCGCTACGTAGCCGAGATGTTTTGCGACAGAATGGCTGCGTGCAAGACCTACCAAAAGGAAAAGTACACCGATGCCAGCGCATTGAATTACTTTATGCGCGGACAGGCGAGATCACGCATGCATCCTGAAACCGCAGCACTCTTGGAGAGCTGGCTGCGCACGCTTGCCGAGAAGGGTGAGCGCGAGGCGTTTGCCGCTGTCAAGGCGGCGGTCAAGAAAAAAGAGTATTGAGTTCAACATTGTCGGAGGCGAATTGTCATGAAGATTAAATTGATCAGCTTTATGCTTGTGCTGATATGCATATTCTCTGTAACTGTAGCAGGGTTATTTTCGGTACATCGCAGCGAGGGACGCGTCTTGTCTCCCGAAGCAGAAGCAAAGCTTGAGGCGTTCCTCGGACAATATGGGATCGAGCTCCCCGAATTTCCCGAGCTGCCCGACTTTCTCGCTCAATGATAAATAATCTGCAAGCATACCCCAAGAGCAGATTCTCATAAGGATGATAAAACCCCGACAGATTCAGGTCTGTCGGGGGTTTTGCTATGAATTTGTTTTATGGATGCCCTTTGAGAGGTCAAACGCGTTTTGTCAAGTCCAATACTTGTTTTGCGTTGACTTTCCAAATCGCGGGGGCTTATTTTTTGAATTGTCCGCGCAAAGCAGAGAACAGCTGTGCGTATTTGTAGGCGCAAAAGCCGCCCGAGCCTGCAATCTCCCAAGTGCCGTGGGCATTGCTCAGCGCAAGCTTTGCCTTGCCGCAGGGGCGGGGCGTGGCAACCGAATCCTGCGCAAAGCCGACCGTGGCCGTGCCTCTTTCCCCATC
>JAZRQR010000183.1:0-1374 GCA_045650025.1 Eubacteriales bacterium | reverse complement strand
CATGATCTTCCAGGAGCCCATGACCTCGCTCAACCCCATCTTCACCATCGGCGACCAGCTCGACGAGGTGACCTACATTCACAACCCCGAGGCAACTGCCGAGCAGGCGCAGGCGCGCTCCTTGGAAATGCTCAAGCTGGTTGGTATTGCCGCACCCGAGCGCGTATACAATTCCTACCCCCACGAGCTTTCGGGCGGTATGAGACAGAGAGTCATGATCTCCATGGCGCTGGTGTGCAATCCCCGCCTCATCATCGCGGACGAGCCCACCACCGCGCTGGACGTGACCATTCAGGCGCAGATCCTCGTCCTTCTGCGCGACCTCAAGGACAAGATCAACGGCTCTATTATGCTGATCACACACGACCTTGGCGTGATTGCCGAAATGGCAGACTTTGTGGTGGTCATGTACGCAGGCAAGGTGATCGAGATGGGCACGGTGCACGAGATCTTCAAAAACCCCATGCACCCCTACACCATCGGACTGCAGAAATCCAAGCCTACCATGCAATCCGACAGCGACGTGCTGTTCAATATCCCGGGCAACGTGCCCAACCCCGTCAACATGCCCACGCATTGCTACTTCAAGGAGCGATGCGACAGGTGCTGTGACAAGTGCGGCGGCGACTATCCGAGCATGATCCAAGTCAGCCCCACGCACTACGTATCCTGTCATCTTTACAGCAAGGAGGAAACGGTCAATGGCTGATATTTCATTTGAATCCGCGCTTGCACGCTGGGAAAGCACGCCCGAGACCGAGTGCTCCTACGACGACGCGGCAGAGGCTGCCAAGCTTCCCGAGCTAAAGGCGGCTGCCATAGCGGCAGATTCCCAAAAAGCCCCCAATCCGAACGCCCTCTTGGAGGTCAGACACCTGCGCAAGGCATTCCCCATCAAAAAATCGCTGACAGGCAAGGTACAGCAGGAGCTGATCGCAGTAGACGACGTATCCTTTGAGCTTTGCCCCGGTGAAACGCTGGGCATTGTTGGTGAATCTGGCTGCGGCAAGACCACCATGGGCAGAACCGTGCTCAAGCTGCACCCCTCCAGCGGCGGTCAGATCCTCTTTGACGGCAAGGATATTACAAGCTACTCCTCGCAGCAGATGCGCAAGCTGCGCACCGAGATGCAGATCATTTTCCAGGACCCCTACTCCTCCCTGCCCCCCAGAAGCACGGTGGGCGATATCCTTTCCGAGCCTGTGCGCGTGCACAAGATCGTGCCCGAAAAGGAGATCAAGAGTTACGTGCTGGATCTGATGGAAAAGTGCGGTCTGCGCGACTATTACTACGAGCGTTACCCCCACGAATTCTCGGGCGGTCAGCGTCAGCGTATCTGCATTGCGCGTGCGCTGTCGGTCAAGCCCAAGCTGG
>JAZRQR010000182.1:0-12008 GCA_045650025.1 Eubacteriales bacterium | reverse complement strand
AGGGCGTCGACCCCTACAAGGGGGATGCGGGTCGCCGAGGGCGTCGACCCCTACAAAATAAAATCAAACTTCTTTATGAGAAGAAGCCTTTGCGAGGTTTTTTCTTATTTGATCTCAGACTGGAAAGCAATGGCTTTGCCCAGGATATGGATCTCGTCCAGCTCGGGGCCCATGAAGACCAGCGGCTCGTACTTGGGGTTCTCGGGGGTCAGGATAAGCTTGGATTTTTCGGGGTAGTAGTACACGCGCTTGAGCGTGGCTTCGTCCTCAATGACTACGGCAGCGATCTCGCCGTTTGCCACCATGTCGCTCTTTTTGATAAACACAATGTCACCGTCCTGAATGCGCGCGCCGATCATGCTGTCTCCCTTGGCGCGCAGGCAAAAGTCGGCATCGAGGTTGGTGCCGGACATGACAAAGCTATCGTGTTGCTCGTCGGTCAGGATCGGCTTGCCGCAGGCGATCTCACCAAGCACGGGGATGCGGCGGCGCTCGATGGGAAAAATATCGGGGTAATTCGGAACGCCGGATGCGCTGCGCTCCATGGGTACGTCATAGCCCTCCAGCCACAGATCCGCCACGTCCAGCACGCGCGCCAGCTTGTGCATGGCGTCTGCCTTGGGGACGTAGATGCCGTTGGTATATTGGCTGATTCTTGCCTTGGAAAGCCCTGTGTCGCGTGCTAAGTCAATTGCGCGCACGCCGCGCGTGTCCATTGCCATGCGAAGTCGTTCGGTAAAGGTGTGAATGGGTTTCATCGCGTGACTCCTTGTTTTTGATGTGTTTTCATTATACAGAAAAGTTTAGCAAATGTCAATAGGGTACGCGAAAAAAGTTAAGGAAAATTTATTTTACTGGGGGTTGACTTTTGGAAACGTGTGTGATATACTCATGACAGTTAAGCAAAATGAACCACTCGGATAACCGATACTTGGCGTCGGTTTTCATTTTCAGCAGTACAGTTAAGCAACCTATACAAGACAAGGAGGAATGTATTATGCCGATTGCAGGAACGTGTCCCTACTTTCAACGCGAGAAAGGGGACGGATATACCTATTGTGAATGTGCGCGTTTTCGCTTTCCCGATAAAGAGGCGCGCAGAGACATTGTGTACAAGTATTGTGCACACCCCGACGGGTACAGGGCTTGCGTGATCAAGCAGACCATGGATCAATTTTATGAAAGGAAGTATAACAGTGGAAAAACAACAAAACGCAAAATTGCAGGATGAAGGAAGACTGGCGCACATGATTGCCTGGCGCGATAAGCGCATTGCCGCGCTGGAGGATCTGATTGCGGCGCATGAGCAAGCCAATGGCATTTATGCGGCGTACATTACGTATCTTCTGGAGCGCTGCTACGGAAAGGCGGGGCATATTCGTGTTTCCAAGGCAATGATCCGAAACGTATGCGGAAGGTACGTGGTGCGTGCGGAGGATGATGAAGACGACTTTGTCATTTACCTGACCGAGCTGGAGGATAGGCATGGGCAGCAATGCAGCAAAATGGCTGACGCCTGAGAGTCTTTCACTGTTGCGCGGGATGGCTTGCGTGGGGAAGGACAGCGAGCAGATCGCTGCGTGCATGGGAGTCTCTTTGGGCACGCTTGCCAGGTGGAAAAAGCGGTATCCCGAAATTGCGGCTGCGCTGGCTTACGATAAGGAGGGCGCAGACTTTGCCGTGATGGAGGCGCTGCACCGCAAGGCGGTGGGCTATACCACGCCCGTGAAAAAGACTTACAAGCTCAAGCGCACCGAGTTTGATCCCGATTCGGGGAAAAAGCTGCTGGAATACGAGGAGCTGCAAACCGGGATTGACGAAGCGCACGTGCCGGCAGATACCCGCGCGGAGATCTTCTGGCTGCAAAACCGCTGTGGCGCGGAATGGGGAAATCCCGTGGGCGAGAGCGAGAGTGAATGCGGCGGCGTGATTGAGCTGCCGCCCGTGATGGAGCCGGGGGAGCTGCCGGATGAGACGGACTGAGCGCGTGATCTGGACGCCGCAGCCGCGGCAGGCAGCCTTTATGGAGCGCTTTGAGGACGAGGCGCTGTACGGCGGCGCGGCGGGTGGCGGAAAATCGGATTGCGCACTTGCAGAATCGTTGCGGCAGGTGCATATCCCGTACTACCGCGGCTTGATCCTGCGCAAGACCTATCCGCAGCTTTCCGAGCTGGCGGATCGCTCTGCCGAAATCTTTCGCGGGGCGTACCCTAGGGCAAAATACAATGAATCCAAGCACGTCTGGGTGTTTCCGTCCGGAGCAAAGATCTATTTCGGGTCGCTGCAGCATACCGATGACCGACTCAACTATCAGGGAAAGCGATACGATTTCATTGATTTCGATGAGCTGACGCAGTTTACCTGGGATGAATATTCCTATCTGTTTTCGCGCAACCGCCCCAACGGTGCGGGCACGCGCTGCTATATCCGTGCGCAGGCAAACCCGGGCGGCGTGGGGCACGGCTGGGTCAAGGCGCGATTTATTACGCCTGCCAAGCCCATGACCACCATCTGGGAGCGGCACGTGGTGCGCATGCCAAACGGGCAGGAGCAGCTGCAATGGAGATCGCGCATTTTCGTACCGTCCACCGTGTTTGACAATCAGATCCTGCTTCAAAACGATCCCGGGTATCTGACAAGGCTTGCAGCCTTACCCGAAAAGGAGCGCAGGGCGCTTTTGTACGGGGACTGGGATTGCTTTGCAGGGCAGGTGTTTACCGAATGGCGCAACGATCCCGATCATTACCGTGACCGCCTGAGCACGCACGTCATTGAGCCCTTTGTCATTCCGCAATCCTGGCGCGTGTGCCGCGGCTTTGACTGGGGATATACCCGTCCTTTCTCGGTGGGCTGGTACGCCTTTGATCAGGATGGACGCATGTATCGCATTCGCGAGCTGTACGGCTGCAACGGCAGTCCCAACGAGGGCTTGCGCTGGGGAGCTGAGCAGGTGGCAAAGCGGATCCGCGAAATTGAGGCGGACGATCCCAATTTGCGCGGCAGATACATTACGGGCGTGGCGGACCCTGCGATCCGCCAGAAAAACGGCGGCGAGAGCATTGCCGAGATCATGGAGCGCCAGGGCGTTTACTGGGACCGGGCGGACAACTCGCGCCTGGCAGGCAAAGCGCAGATGCATGCGCGGCTGGCGTTTGATGACAAGGGGATTCCCATGTTTTACACGTTTTCCACCTGCCGCCATTTTATTCGAACCTTTCCCGAGCTGGTGTATGACTCGGCGGACGTGGAGGACATCAATACCGACGGGGAAGATCATATATACGACGAATGCCGTTACGTGGCGATGGCGCATCCGCTGCCAAAGCTGCAACAAGCAAAGCCTGCGGTGTCGTATTCCTTTGACCCGCTTGCAAAATAAGGAGGATTTATGCAAATCAAAGATATTTTTAAAACCAAGCAGCCTGCCGCGCTCCCCATTGGAGAGCGCGAGATTACCGAGGCTGCCAAAACCCTGCAGCAGTGGCGCACCGCCAAGCGCCCCTTGGATATGCGCATTGAGCAGGATGAAAAATACTGGCAGGGCAGATACGGCAGCGAGGTGCCTGCCGAGCAGCGCGATCTGGGCGGCTCTGCATGGATGTTCAACAGCATTGCCAACCGCCATGCCGATATGATGGACCACCTGCCCACTTGCACGTGCCTTGCGCGTGAGGAGGGGGATCAGGACGAGGCACAGATGCTTTCTGCCGTGATCCCGGTCATTCTGGATCGCTGCGCCTTTGATGCCACCTATTCGGATAACATGTGGTACAAGCTCAAGCATGGCGTCAGCGCGTACGGCGTTTTCTGGAACAATGAGCTGGAAAACGGCTTTGGAGACGTGGACGTGCGCCGCGTGGATATTGGCAGCCTGTTCTGGGAGCCCGGCGTGCGCGACCTGCAGCAAAGCAAGCATTTGTTCTTGGTGGCGCGCGTGGATACCGAGCAGCTGGAGCAGACCTATCCCGCATTTTTTGAGCGCAAGACCAAAAAGAGCAAGCCTGAGGATGTTTTTATTTCGCTGGGAGACGATGCCAAGACCACCGTGGTGGATTGGTACTATAAAAAGAAGGTGGACGGCAGACAGGTGCTGCACTATTGCAAGTTTGCCGAGGGCGTGGTGCTGTACGCCTCCGAAAACGATCCTGCCTATCGGGATAACGGTTGGTATGACCACGGCATGTACCCCGTGGTGCTGGACGTGATGTACCCCGAGGAGGGCACCTGCTACGGCTTTGGTATGATCGCCGTGGCAAAGCAGCCGCAGATCTACATTGACCGCCTGGATGCCAACTTTATGGAATATGCCGATTGGGCAAGTAAGGTGCGCTTCTGGGCAAAGCGGAGTCTGGGTGTCAACCAGGAGGATTTCATGGATCTGGACTGCCGCATTGTGGAGGTCGAGGGTGATATTGAAGAGGAAAAGCTGCAGCAGATCCGTGTGGATCCCTTTGATCAGGGGCTGCTGACGCTCAAAAAGCTCAAGATCGATGAGCTCAAGGAGACCACGGGCAACCGCGACGTTTCGCAGGGCTCGCTCTCGGGTGGCATTACGGCGGCAACCGCTATCAAGGCGCTGCAGGAGGCGGGCAACAAGAACGCCCGTGACGTGATCGCTGCATCCAACCGCGCTTACGTGGGCATTGTGCAGCTGGTCATTGAGCTGATCCGCCAGTTTTACGGAGAAGCACGCACCTTCCGCATTACGGGCGCGGACAAGCAGGAGTTTGTCAGCTACCGTAACAGCGGCATTCTGGAGCGCGCGGTGCTGGAGGAGGATGGCACGCTGTTTATGCGCAAGCCCGTATTTGACATTGCGGTCAAGGCGCGCGTTGCCAATCCCTTGACCAAGGAGGCTGCCAACGAGCTTGCCATGCTGCTTTACGACAAAGGTGCGTTCTCGCCCGAGCAGCGTGAGCAGACCATGATCATGCTGGAAATGATGGATTTCGAGGGCATTGGACGCGTCAGGCAGCTGGTGGCACAGGGAGGTGCCGCATGATAGAGGCAAAGGCGCAGAAGAGTGAATCCGGCTATTGTCTGGAGGTGTCCGGGCACGCCGGGTACGCCTGCAGCAACGATATTGTGTGCGCAGCGGTATCTGCCTTGGTGGATGCTTACGTTACCTACCTGGAGGAATACGACGGCGCAGGAGTGGAGATCGATCTGGGTGACGGCTATGCCGAGATTCTGATCTCCGAGCGCGACGCAGCCTGGGATATGGTGCTGTGCGGCATGTATGCCATTGCAAACGCCTATCCCGATTACGTGATGATGACGACAACTTATATATAAGACGAGCACGGCAATCTGGCCGTGAGAAAGGACAAACACATGCAAACGGTCGAACAAATGCAAAATACCGTTGCCGACGACGGGTATGCGGTGCCGACGGAGCACGGCAATGCGGGCGAGGAAACACATGGCTCTGCCGCCGAGAGCCAAGACGGCGTAAAGCGCGAATGGGAGCAGCTGATCAGCTCGCCCAAATTCCGCGCGATCTACACCGAGCACGTCTCCGAAATTATTCAAAAGCGACTTCGGGAGCAAAAGGAGAGTCGCGCGCTTTTGCAGGATGCGGTCAGTATGCTGGGGCTGGAAAGCCCGGAGCAGTTGCCCGCACGTCTGCAGGAGATGATGCAGCCTGTCAGACGTGACTGGCAAGCAGAGGAGGGCGCTGTGCGGGAAAAATATCCGGAATTTGACCTGCAAAAGCACAGCAGCAATCCGGAATTTGCCAATCTGCTTGGCAGCTTTGCTGCCGCTCCCGGCGTTTCGCTGACGCGGGTGTACGAGCTGTACGCCCTGGATCAGCTCAAGGAAGCCGCTGCCAAAAGTGCGGCAGAGCAAGCAGCCCGACAGATTGTGGGGGCAGTGCAGATCCGTCATGCAAGACCGCATGAAAACGGACTTGCGGACGCCGCCGACAGCAAAGGGCGTGCCTCCCGCCTGACACGCGCACAGCGAGCCGTGCTTGCCGAGCGCGCGGCAAAGGGGGAACACATTACATTTTAGAAAGGAATTTAATTATGAGAAACACAAGCATTAACCTGCAGCGCTTTGCTGCAGACACACACGTCATGGGTACTGAGGGTACCATCAACGCAGCAGCGGGCACTTCCGTTGCATATGCCGCAGGCACGGGTCTTTCCGAGGAGATGAAGACCTACTATTCCGATTATCTGATCGACAACGCCGAGCCCGCGCTGGTGCACGATATGTTCGCGCAGAAGCATGCCATTCCGCAGGGCGGCGGCAAAACGGTGCAGTTCCGTCGTTACAATCCGCTGCCTAAGCTGACCGAGCCCATTCAGGAGGGCGTGACTCCTGCAGGACAGAGCATCAGCATGGAGGTTGTGGAGGCAACCGTGGCACAGTACGGCGGCTATGTCGAGCTGACGGATCTGTTGATCATGACCGCCATTGACAACAACCTTTGCATGGCAACCAAGCTGCTTGGCTCGCAGGCGGGCAGAACGCTGGACACCATTACCCGTGAGGTGCTCGCGGGCGGTACCAACGTGCAGTACGGTGAGAACGCCGTAGCGGCAAGATACCTTTTGACCGGCGGTCAGGAGAGCGGTAACCATTATCTGAGCGTGGATGCCATTCGCCGCGCGGTACGCTTCCTTAAGAACCAGAATGCCGAGAAGATCAAGGGCAGCTACATTGCCATCGTGCATCCCGACTGCGCATACGACCTGATGAGCGATCCCAATTGGAAGACGCCCAATCAGTATGCAGATCCTTCCAATATCATGGAGGGCGAGATCGGTAAGATCGAGGGCGTGCGCTTTATCGAATCCACCGAGGCAAAGGTATTCCACGCAGCGGATCTGGCAAAGAACGCAAGAGTGCTGCGCATCAACAAGAGCGGCGGTTATACGGGTGCTAACATCGTTGCCTTTGACGGCGGCTCCGTCTCGGTGGCATCGCTGGTGGGCAGATACGTGCTCATTGGCGACAAGCGTTTATACGTTGGCGCCAATACCGGCAGCGAGATGACGCTGTACACCGACAGCACCAAGACCATGCCGGCTTCCGTTACCTGCGAGGACGACACCGTGATCTATCCCGGTGAGGCAGGCGCCCAGGGTCGTGACGTCTATGCGACCATGGTCTTTGGCGAGAACGCGTACGGCACGACCGAGATCACGGGCGGTGGACTTGAGCTGATCGTCAAGCAGCTGGGCAGTGCCGGCACGTACGACCCGCTCAACCAGCGCGCAACCGTGGGCTGGAAGGCAACCAAGGTGACCGTGCGTCTGGTGGAGGCATTCATGGTCAGAATCGAGACCGCATCCACCTTTGACGATCAGGACTAACCAATCACACAAACGCCCAAGAGCACCCTGTGCTCTTGGGCAGAAAGGAGCGAATATGAATACACAGACCGCCGAACAGGCTTATTTGGAGGAAACCATTGCCATTAAGCTGTTCAAGGACAACGATCGCTACCGCGATGACGTTTACGTAGCGATCAACGGCAAAAATTGCGTCATCAAACGAGGGGAATGGGTGCATATCAAGCGCAAGTATGCGCTGGTGCTCGACCAATCCGAAATTCAGGATACCAAGGCAGCGCAGCTGATGCAGACCGAGCAGAACCGCTTTTTGGGACAGAGCAGGGGGGCAGGCTGATATGGCAAAGGCTGCACTGGGAAGCCGCGGCATGGAGAGCGCGGTGCGTTCGCTTGAGCACGGCGAGTCTGTGGCGCTTCTGGCACGCGGCTATGATAAATTGGTCAAGGATCTGGAGTTTGTGCTCACGCATCTCTCTGAGGAAAACTTGTCCCCCGAGCTGCGCGCTCGTATAGAAAAGAGGGATCGCTGATGCTGCCGGCACCTAGTCAAACTAAGACCTACCGCTTTGTGGAGAAGGATTTCTCCAAGGGCTTGTGGCACCGCAGCGGGCAGGGAGATCGCAGCTTTTACGATTGCGAGAACGTCAGCACACAGCGCTATCCCGCAATCGCACCGCGCACGCCCCGGCGCAGATGGCTGCTGCTTTCGGAGGGCGTGCAGGGCATGCATTGCTCGGATGCGCTGTATATTGCCTCGGGCGGAGAACTTGTTATGGCAGTTTCCGAGAACCAGGCAGCGGTGCTGGGAACGGTCAATGATAAGGAAAAAGTATTTGGATCTCTTGGGAACAGCGTGCTGGTTTTGCCCGATTTCAAGGTGTACGATACCGAGAGCGGCGTGCTTGGCAGCCAAGCCGTCCGCCTGACGCTGGCGGGGGCGATCGTGCAGGATCAGAGCTATCTGGACCAAGAGGGCATTGCACGCACCATCAAGCGCAATACGCTGCATTGCACAGATTTTAATTTCAGAGACTTTTTCAAGCCCGGGGATTCGGTGTGCATTTCGGGCACTCAGGACAACAACGGCTACTATACCGTGCGCGCGGTGGAGGAATTTGACCTGCGCTTTGATGAAAATGCCCTTGTGGCGCAGGATATGCCGATCTGCTACCTGAGCCGAGAGGCGCCTGCGCTTAAGGGTATGTGCACGGTGGGGGATCGCCTTTGGGGCTTTGCGGGCAATACCATTTACGCATGTGCACCGGGGGACGTGAGCAACTGGTTCCGCTATGACGGGGATGCGCAAAGCAGCTTTGCGATCACGGTGGCGGATAACGGCGCGTTTACCGGCTGCGTGGTGCATCAGGGGCATCCCGTCTTTTTCAAATCCAATTGTATGGTAGAGGTCATGGGCGACAGCCCCGAGAATTTTTCCGTGGTGCAGACCAATCTGTCGGGTGTGGCGCACGGTAGCGGTGCCTCTCTTTGCTCGGTGGGCGGCAGCATGCTGTATCTCTCCGAAAACGGCGTGGTCAGCTGCAGCGGCAGCAGCACAAAAAGTATCTCCGAGGCGCTGGGACAGCACCTGACCGACGGCGTTGCCACCACCGATGGCAGGCACTATTACCTGTGTGCTGCGGATGAGAAGGGCGTGCGCGCCTTATACGTTTACGATACCGAAACACATGCCTGGTCGCGCGAGGAGGGCAGCAGCATTGTGCATCTGGGGCATATGGGCGGTGACACGTACGCCTACTGCAGCAATCACGTGGTGGATATTCTGGGTAAGGACACGACTTCTCACGGCACGGCGCTTGGCGCGGTGGATTCCTTTGTGGAGTTTGCGGATCTGTGCGACGACAGCAAGGGCGAGATTGTGCCCGTGCGCGTTGGCTTGCGCGTGTGGTGTGATGCGGATTGCACGCTAACCTTGTACGTGCGCTACAACGGCGGCGAATGGGAAAAGCGCGCTGCGCTGCAAAATGCGGGCGAGCGACTTTGGTACGTGCCGCTGCCCGTGCGTGCTTGCCACAGCCTTGGCGTGCGCGTAGAGGCTACGGGCAATTATCGCATTTGCGCGCTGGTACGGGAGTATAAGTGATATGCAGAGCGGACCTGACTACAAAAGAGTGCTTTGCGAGGAGCGGCACGACCGCATCGAGGCACGCCTTGCCAAGCACGGCGATCAGATCGATTCCTTGGAAAAATGCACCATCAAGCTGACTGAGATGGTGGAGCGATACGATCAGATGGCGGAGCGCCAATACGCGCGGATCGATGCGTTGGAGCGCAAGCCGGGGCAGATCTGGGAGCGCGCGATCGGATATGCGCTCTCGGTTGCATTGGGTGCTTTGGCAAGCGCTCTGGCGGGCTTTTTTTTGGCATGACCTTGACAAAAGGGTGATCATAAGGTATGATTAAGATATTACTGTATAAGGAGATCTTACCATGCTTTGCGATCACCCTCTTTATTATCTGAGCGCCAACGCTGCACACAACGACGACTACCACAGCCGCGTGACCGAGGCGATGCAAACCGCGCCCGTCAAAGCTGAAAACGGCAGCTACACCTACCGCCTTGCCGGCTACGATGCCGAGGTGCAGGTGGATTGCGCGCCCTTTGACGGCACGACCTTTGAAAGCGTGACCTGCGTGCGCAACACGGGCAGCGAGCCGATCCTCTTGGATCGCCTTTCCTCTGCGTACGTAACCGGTATTGGCAAGGGCGGCAGTCCCTGGCATCAAAAGCGCTTTGTGCTGCATATGTGCGATTCCTCCTGGCAGGGCGAGGGGCAATGGAGAAGCGGATATATTGAGGAGTTTGGTGTATATCCCACCTACAACCACGGCACGCAGCGTGCCTTCCGCATTGGCAGCGTGGGCTCGTGGACGACCTGCCGCCACTATCCCATGATCATGCTGGAGGACACCCGGCTTGGTGAGATCTGGTATTTTGAGATCGCAACGCATGCGTCCTGGTATATTGAGGTCAACGTAGGCGGCTACCGCAACGATTTGTGGCTCAACGTGCTGCTTTCCGCCTGCCATGAGACCCATGACGGCTGGCATTATACGCTGGGAGCAGGGGAGAGCTATACCGCGCCGCTGGCGTTTTACGGCAAGGTTAAGGGCGGCTTTGAGCAGGCTGTCCGTGCGCTGACCGCGTATAAGCGCGCCAAGATGCTGCGCGCATTCCCCGGCGGCGAAGCCCCCGTGTGCTTTAACGATTACATGAACTGCCTCTGGGCAATCCCCACGCGCGAGAAGCTGGTGCCGCTGATCGATGCGGCTGCCGCGGTGGGCTGCGAGTATTTCGTCATTGACGCAGGTTGGTTTGGAAACGGTGCACATTGGAGTCAGAGCCTTGGTGATTACGAGCAAAACGATGCTATCTTTGGCGAGGGTGGCTTTGACGGCATTCTGGATTACATCAAGAGCAAAGGCATGCAGCCCGGCTGCTGGCTGGAGGTTGAGAGCGTCAACCCGAACGCCGAGGTGCTGGAGCGTATTCCCCATGCGCGCCTGACCCGCCACGGCTGCGCGATCGGCAAGGCGGCGGGCTTCCTGGATTTCCGCAACGAGGCGGTACGCGAGCACGTGTTTGCCATTTTCGAGCGCCTTTACAGCAAGGGTATCCGCTTTATCAAGAATGACTATAACCAAAACGTGGGCATCGGCATTGACGGTGCGTGCGGCGAGGCTTCTCCCGAAGAGCTCAAGCGCAACCAGGCTGCCTTTATTGCGCTGATTGACCGCGTGTGCGAGGCGTTTCCTGATCTGATCGTGGAGAATTGCTCCTCCGGCTGCATGCGTGCCGACCACGCAAGCGAGCGCCATTTTTACATGCAAAGCGTCAGCGACCAGGAATATTACGAGCGCATGCCCAGCGTGGTGCAGGGGCTTGTTGCCTGCATGCCGCCTGAGCGCGTGGGCATTTGGGGTTATCCGTATCCCGTTCCGATCGATCTGCGCGAAAGCTTTGTGCCGAGCGCCGAATTTACAGCGCGCTTTGCAAACGGACACAACACCGTCTTTAACATGGTGCAGACCATGCTTGGCGGCATTTACCTCTCGGGACATATCGATTGCGCGGACGAGGATAACCTTGCCCTGATGCGCGAGGCAATCGATCTGTACAAGCAAAACCGCGCGGTGCTGGCAAATGCTTATCCCGTATACCCCACGGGGCTGACCAAAATGGATGACAAGGGCATTTTGTCGCTGGGCATGCAGGATGATGCAAGCGGTACGCTGCTTGTGGCGGTTTGGAAGACGGGTGAGCAGGCAAGTGCGCAGATCGATCTTGCCGGGTACGTAGGCGAAAATGCCGAGATCGAGGCGGTATATCCCGCACGCGAAAAGGGCAATATTGCGCTGCAGGGAAGTGCGCTTTGCGTCAATTTCCCCGCGTGTGACAGCGCGATCTGGTGCAAGATCGTCAAGGCTTGACAACGTGTTTCTTTTTGTGGAGAATTGTTTAAAAATGCTTGACAGATTGACACAGATATGGTAAAATCATTACTGTTGTTTTTTATATAGTATTTTTTATATTTTAATAAAAAATAAAAATAAAGAAAGGAAAGTAACATCATGAAAAAGTTACTCGTTTTGTTGGCACTTTGCATGGTATTCTCCGTTGTAATGGTTGCTTGTGAGACCACTCCCGACACCACCGACGATACTACCGCTGCAGAGCAGACCACC
>JAZRQR010000181.1:0-20620 GCA_045650025.1 Eubacteriales bacterium | reverse complement strand
CTCCATGGCTTGCAGCATGGCTTGCTTGGCGGCATCGCACAAGGCGGTGGAGGCGCGGTTTTCAAGATAAATTCTGCTCATATCAACGGAAGGTAAAGCTATCCAGCATAGCCGCATAATCGCCTGCATACTGCGTAAAGCTGCCGTCCGAGCCAAGCGCGGTATAGGGGATGCAGTAGATCAGGCTGGCATGCACGAGCACGGTTTGCTTGTATTGGTAGGTCTTGCCGCCAATCGTTCCCTCAAAGGTATAGGTCTTTGCGTTCTTGGTGTCCTTCTGCACGCCAATGGTCGCCTCGATCACCTCGTCGGATACCTGCAGCGTATCAAACACCGCCTCGTATTCGGGCAGGCAATAGCCCTGCCAGTAAGCATCCACGCTCATTTGCTCGTTGGAGGGCACGTACATGGTCACGGTGACGTTCGTGGTACCGTTGGGGGCAAATGCTGCGGGATATTCGGTAGTGCCACCAACGCTCCAGGTGGCAGGCACGTAGAAGCGGTAAGGCATCTGATCGGTGGATGCGGGGATCATATTGTCCGCGGTATCGGGGTCTTCAAACAGCTCGGGAGCCGTAGTTTCGGTCTTGTTTGCCAGAATGACAAACTCTCCAACCACCGTGCCCTCGGGCAGGTCGTAAATAAAGCTGTCAATAAAGGTTGCGTAATCCTCTTCGCGTGCGCTGTAGGTCAGCACGTAATAGCCGCTGCCGTCGGGTGCGCGGGAAATGACCTGACAATACTTGCGCGTAAAGCTCATCGCCACCTGCTCGCTCAGATCCTCGGTGGGGGCAAACTCCTTGACACGCGCCGTAAACTCGTAGACGCGTGCGGCGGACATGCCGGTGTCGTCACCGTCAATATCCAACGTGGTCTGGCGGTACAGCTGCTCCTGCTTATCCTCGGTGGCAGCCTTGTACGGGATCACGGTAAATTCCTCAAAGCTCTGTGCGTAGTAGGCGCTCAGCTTTGCCCAGTAGGCATCCATATCCGCTGCACCGTCGGTTACCTTTTGCGCGGTAATGGTCCAGTACTTGGCGTGATTGGCAAGGTCCTCCCCCTTCTCGGAGTGATCCGAGGTGGTGTAGTACGCGCCCGAAATTCCGCTGCGCGAGTTGGAGGTCCAGGTCAGGGGTACGTACAAAATAAAGTCCTCACCTGCGCATGTCACGTCCTGCATGCCGGTGGGCGTGCGGTCATCCGAGCAGGAGATCAGCACGCAAGGCAGCAATGCAAGCAGAAGCAGCAGGGCGATCCATCTGTAAAATTTCACTTTCTCGCCTCCCTGATCATACTTTCGGCAGCGGACAGAATGCCGATCTTGCCGCTCTCATAGGTAAGTCCACCCTGGAAGTACGCCGTATAGGGCGGACGCAGCGGTCCGTCTGCCGACAGCTCGATGGACGAGCCCTGCACAAATGCGCCTGCCGCCATGATGACGGGATCCGCATAGCCCGGCATCGCCCAAGGCTCGGGGGTAACGTACGCATCTACGGGCGAGCCTGCCTGAATGCCGCGGCAAAGCGCGCACAGTCCCTCGGGTGTGCCCGTGATCACGGTCTGAATAATATCGTAGCGCTGCTCGTTCCAGCGAGGCTCAACCGCAAAGCCCAGCTCCTCAAAGATATAAGCAGCCAGATGCGCGGTCTTAAGCGCCTGCGCTACCGTGTGCGGTGCATAGAAAAGACCCTTATAAAGGCTCTTGTTCTGCCCCATGGTGGCACCCACCTCGCAGCCCACGCCGGGCGAGGTCAGGCGGTAGGAAGCCAGCTCCACGGCGCGAGCCGTGCCCGCAATGTAGCCGCCGGTCTCTGCCATGCCGCCGCCGGGATTTTTGATCAGCGAACCGATGATCATATCCGCGCCGTATGCGGTAGGCTCTTTTTCCTCGGTAAATTCGCCGTAGCAGTTATCCACCACCACGTACGCGCCGCATCTTTCCTTGACAAACCTGACAAGCTCGCCAATCTGTGCGCAGGAAAGCGTTTTGCGGTTCAGATAGCCCTTGGAGCGCTGCACGAATACCACCTTGACAGTGCCTGCATACTGCGCCAGCTTCTGCCCGATGGTAGCGTAGTCAAACTCCCCTGCCTCGGTCAGCTCCACCTGGTCGTACTTGACGCCGAAATCGGCAAGCGAGCCGTCGCCGGGCGTGCCGGTAATGCCAATGACCTCCTCCAAGGTGTCATAGGGCTTGCCTGCCACGCTGAGCATGACGTCGCCCGGACGAAGCAGACCAAAAAGTCCGATGGTCAGCGCCTGCGTGCCGTTGACGATCTGGTGGCGCACAAATGCCGCCTCGGCATCCATCACGTCTGCCCAAATGGCATCCAGCGTATCTCTGCCGCGGTCGTCGTAGCCGTAGCCGCTGGTGGAATCGAACATGGTCATGCCCACGCGGTGCTCGCGGAAGGCATCCATGATCTTTTGCGTATTATTGAAAGCAATTTTGTCAATGCGGGCAAAGTGCGGTACAAGCGCAGTCTCCGCCTTGTCCGCCAGTGTCCATATTTCCTGAGAAAATTCCATACTGTCGTATACTCCGTGTTTTCGCGCTATTTAGTCTTTTTTATCGCTGTGCAGGTATGCAAGCGTCAGCTCCACGCACAGGCGGCAATCGCCCAGATCAAAGGTCTCCACGCCCGAGTGGATGTAGCGCGTGGGAATCGAGAGCGCGCCAACCTTAACGCCCGTGCCGCTCTTCTGCACCGCAGAGGTATCAGTACCGCCCGCGGTCAGGATCTCATACTGGTACTTATAACCCTTTTCCTTGGCGATCTTGACCAGACGGTCGATCACGTCCTTATGGCAAAGCACCGATGCGTCCTTGACCTTGATCGCCGCACCGCCGCCCAGCTCGCAAGCCATGGGCTTGGCACCGGGTACGTCACCCGTACCGGTTACGTCAAAGTTGATGCAATAGTCGGGGCAGATTTGTGCAGCTGCTGCACCTGCACCGCGCACACCAACCTCCTCCTGTACGGCGAACACGAAATACACGTCGTCCGCGCAAGGAGCCTCAACCAATCTTTCCGCGATCTCGATCATGATCGCGCAGCCGATGCGGTCGTCAATCGGTCTGCCCGCAATTCTGCGCGCAGAGAGCTTGATGATGTTGGGTACTACCGCAAAGAAATCACCAACCGCCACGCGCTTTTCCGCATCACGTGCATCCTTGGCGCCAATATCCACCAGCATTTTATCAAACGACCAATCGTTCGGCTTCGTGCCCACCTCAGGCACCAGCACGCCTCTCTGTCCGTTTTCAAACACCACCTCGGAGAACGCCGATGCTGCGAAGTTGATGCCACCAATGGGGGCAAGACGCAGCATACCGTTCTTTTCGATCTGCGTGACCACAAAGCCGATCTCGTCCACGTGCGCCACCAGCATGATCTTTCTTCTCGTCTCGCCCGTGCCCTTCTTATAGGCGATCAGCGAGCCCATTGCGTCAGTATACACCTGATCGCAAATCGGATCCATATATTCTGCAATTTTAGCGGTAGCAGCACCCTCTCTGCCCGAAATACCGCTCACTGCAACCAAATGCTTGAGTTTTGTCAGCATACTCTTACTCCTTTATCTCTTTGACGTAAGCAAACAACAAGTCTCTTACGGCATAGTAATCCGAAATTTTGATAACCTGCACGGGAGCATGCAGATTTCTGACAGGATAGCCCAGCGACACCGTCTTAACGCCCATAGCGCCTGCCTGAATGGCACCGCCCAGCTGTGCACGGGGCGTGCCGCATACGTTCTGTACGGCAATGCCGTTTTGTGCCGCGCATGCACGCAGCTCTGCGGTGTGCTCCTTATCGTAAATGGCACAACCGTCCACAAACGCCACAGCCGCACCAAGACCCAGCGCGCAGATACGCGTGCTCTGGGCAATACCGGGATAATCCAGCGCTTCCCTTGCCTCCACGATCAAGGCAAGATCCGGCTTGATGGCAGCCGCCGCCACGCGTGCGGGGCAGAACGAGATCTGCGAGCAATCCGAGAACGCCACGTACAAGTCGTACGGCAGCTTGATGCCGGCGGATTTGAGCATGCGCAGCACCTCAATGATTGCCGCACAGCCAACTCTGGATTCCAGCGCCTTTCCGCCCATAAATGCCTTTTCCTCGCCAAAGCGCTGCACGGGAGCCTCAAAGGTTGCCATGCTGCCCACGTCGGCGTATTTCTTTGCCTCCTCGGCATTCTCTGCGCCAATATCAAAGTAGACCTTGCGCACGGGAGTCAGCTTTCTGCGCTCCTCTGCGCTCTGCAGATGGATCGCCTTGGACGCCACAATGCCCTTGATCATGCGCTCACCGTCACCAATCAGCACCGTCTTGCCGCCCAGCACGCGCGGGTCAATGTCGCCCACCAGGCTGAAGTGCAAATGTCCCTTATCGTGCACGCGGTTCACGATCATGCCAACCTCGTCCATGCCGGTGCAGATCAGCACGCGGCGCGGCTTGTCCGCGCAGTAGCCCTGTCCGCCGCCGCACACCTTGGCGATCAGCGTACCGGTTCTGTCCACGTAATACGCGTCAATCGCGTCCGCGATCTGCGTCACAAGCGCTTCGCGCACGTTATCGCAGCAGCCCGAGGGGCCAAACTCGGCACACAGCTGCTCAATCAGCTCAAGTCCGTAATATTTCATGGTCATGGTACTCATCTTGCAAACTCCTCCCCGATCTCCTTATCGGCGATAAATGCGCTGACCACGTCCGCAACCGACTGCGCATCGCGCAGATCCAGCACCTCGGTCGAGGAGTGCATGTTCTTGATGGGCAGGCTGACCAGCACCGTAGGCACGCCGTCGCCCGTCATCCAGATGCGGTTGGCATTGGTGCCCGTGCTGCCGCCGGTCGCGCCGCAAATAAAGGGAATGTTCTTATCGGTCATGAGCTTTTTGGTCATGTTGGTCAGCATGCGATTGGTCATGGGCGCATAATCCAACACCGCGCCGCTGCCAAAGGATGCCAGGGGCAGATCCCCCGTCTCGGGCGTTGCCGCGTGCGTGACGTCAATGACCATGGCATAGTCGGGGCAAATTGCCGTACCGCCCGTCATAGCGCCCATCATGCTGGTCTCCTCACCTGCCGAAAACAAGAAATACACGTCACCGGCAAGATCCTTGGCGTCCACGGCTGCAATGCCGTGCGCGGCACACGCGCCGCACGCCTTATCGTCAAACGCCTTGCCCGCAATTCTGCCGCCAAGCAGATTGGTATAAGTGGGCATAAAGCCGATGGGACTGCCGATCGAGATCATTTTCTTAAGCTCGTGCGCGCTATAACCGGTATCCACGTACAGCTGACCGATCTCGGGCAGCGCGTCGGGGTCACCGCCAAGCAGCTTGGTGGGCATGGTGCAAACAATGCCCTCCACGATCTTCTTTCCGTAAATGAGCAGCTTTGCGCCGGGCAGGATGCGCGTATCCACGCCGCCTACGTTGGTCATGCGCACAAAGCCGTCCTCGGTAATGTCGGTTACCAGCATACCGATCTCATCAAAGTGTGCATCCACCAAGATCTTGGGCGCATTCTTGCGTCCACAACGCTTGATGAACATATGGTTGCCTACGGCATCCGTTTTGTACTCGTCAAACAGGTCGCCAAGTATTTTCCCAACGCCCTGCGCACTCGCCGCCTCTGCGCCCGATACTGAGTAAAGACCGCAGAGTGACGTGATCAATTCCTTCAGATCCATAAAACGTCCTCTCTTATAATTGGTTCACGATTTCCATAAAGGTACGCCCTCTGTGGGCGAAATTATCAAATGCATCAAAGCTGGCGCATGCAGGAGAAAGCAGCACCATCTCCCCCTTCGCCGCCTTGCTTGCCGCGCATCTGACCGCATCGGCAAAGTGATCTTCACGATAGATGGGCAGGTCAAGATCGCCCTCGCGGCACTCGTCCAGCGCCGCCTGAATGGCATCCGCCGTCGCACCGGTCAGCACCACGCCACGCGCACGCTCGCGCAACACCTTTGCCAAGGGAGCGAACGGAATATGTTTATCATATCCACCGCAAATCACCCATGCCGTGCGCGGGGAAATTCCCGAAAGCGCGGCTGCTGTACGGGTGGGAGTGGAATCGATCGAGCTGTTGTAATAACGCACGCCGTCCTTCTCGCGCACCAGCTGCATGCGGTGCTCCACGCCGCCGAAGCTGCACGCAATACGCTTAGCTATCGCGGGGGTAATATAATCCTGCGTCAGACCGATAGCGGTCATGTAATTTTCCACGTTATGCATGCCGGGCAGCAAGATCTCGCTCGTGTCCAGCATGATCTGCTCGCGCTCGCCGTCCGCGCATACGATGCTGCCGTCGCGCAAGAATATCGCCCTGCCCTCTTTGCCCTGCATGATGCTGTCATAGTCATGCAGCTTGGAAGAAAACAGCGTCAGCGGTGCATCCACCCTTTGCGCGATCTCATGGGTCAGCGCGCAATCGCGGTTGGTCACAAAGCGCTCCGCGCCTTGCCCTTGAAAAATATGACACTTGGCGGCGATGTACTCATCCATGCCGGTATGCCAGTCCAAATGGTTGGGCGAAAGATTGGTGATCGCGCTGGCAGGCAGCGGCTTTTGCATGGTCATAAGCTGAAAGCTGGAAAGCTCGACTACGGCAAAATCGTCCGCAGTCATGTCCCGGACGTAGGGCATGAGCGACGCACCGATGTTGCCGCCCACGTATACCTTTCCGTATCCGCGCTCCTTGACCGCCTCTTCCAAGAAAAGCTTGGTCAGCGTGGTCGAGGTGGTCTTGCCGTCACTGCCGGTCACACCCACCACGCGCGCCTCGGTCGTCGCCAAAAACAGCTCCATTTCGCTGCTTAAGATCGCGCCCTTGGCAAGGGCAGCCAGAATCTCGGGCTTGTCGGGACGGAATCCCGGCGAGCGGAAGATCACGTCGCCGTCCAAGGGGGCAAGGTAGTCCTCACCGCTGTAAAATTCCACACCGCGCGCCTGCAAGCTCAAGGCCTTCTCACCAAGCTGCTCCGGTGATTTTTTATCGTACACGCGCACACGCGCGGCACCCATATCCAGCAGAATATCTGCCAGCTGCACGTTAGATACGCCAAAGCCGAGCAGACAGCAAACGCCGCCGCGTACGGCAGACAGAATGGGAGAATCGGATTTCACACGAGCACCTCACAATCTACAATTATACATTGTATATTATACTGCTTTTCTTCCCTTTTTGCAATAGAATTTCATGATTATTTACGCCACGGACAAATATTTTCCCAAAAACCCCTTTGCAAAATGAGAAAATGATGTTATAATATATGTTGGATATATATTTTCACGGAGGAATACATGGCAGCAAGCAAAGCAAACGGTGCAAAGCAGCAATACAACGACCAAAGCATTACTGCGCTTAAGGGCGCGGATCGTGTGCGTAAACGCCCCGGCGTTATTTTCGGTTCGGACGGTCTGGACGGCTGTGAGCACTCCTTTTTTGAAATTCTCTCCAACTCGGTAGACGAGGCACGCGAGGGACACGGCTCGGAAATCACCGTCCGCGTGTTCCGCGACAAGAGCATTCAGGTTGACGACCGCGGACGCGGCGTACCGCTTGGATGGAACGAGAAGGAGCAGCAATATAACTGGTACCTGATCTACTGCGAAATGTACGCAGGCGGTAAATACGATAACAATAGCGGCGATTCCGCTTACGAATACTCACTGGGTCTGAACGGTCTGGGCGCATGCGCAACCCAGTACAGCTCCGAATTTATGACGGTTACGTCCTATGACGGCAAGTTTGAGCGCAAGATCAGCTTTGCCAAGGGCGAGCCCGTAACCGAGCTGAGTGAGCGCGAGCTGGAAAAGAAGGAAAAGCGCACCGGTACCTGCATCCATTGGAAGCCAGACCTGGAGGTCTTTACCGACATCAACATCCCCCACAGCTTTTACGTGGATACCCTGCACCGCCAGGCGGTGGTCAACCCCGGCATCTGCTTTGTCCTTTTGATCGAGCAGGAGGACAAGACCTTCTCCGAGCAGCGCTTTGTGTACGAAAACGGCATTTCGGGCTACGTATCCGAAATGGTAGGCGAGCAGGCAGTTACCCAGCCGGTGCTCTGGCACATGGAAACACAGGGTAAGGACAGAGCGGACAAGCCCACCTATAAGGTCAAGGCAGATTTCTCGTTCTGCGTGTGCAACACGGTCAATGCCCTGGAATACTACCATAACTCCAGCTATCTGGAGCACGGCGGCTCGCCCGATAAGGCAGTCAAGTCTGCGTTCGTGTTCGCGCTGGATAAGTACCTCAAAAACAATAATAAGTACAACAAAAACGAGGCAAAAATCCAGTTCTCGGACATTGCCGATTGCCTGGTACTGGTCATCAACTCGTTCTCGACCAGCACGTCCTATGAAAACCAGACCAAGAAGTCAATCACCAATGAGTTTATCTACTCGGCAATGAACGATTTCCTGCGCCAGAATCTCGATATCTACTTTACCGAGAATCCTCTGGAGGCAGAGCGCTTTGCCGCTCAGGTACTGGTCAACAAGCGCAGCCGCGAATCGGCAGACGCCACCAGACTCAACATCAAGAAAAAGCTGACCGGTACCATTGACATTGCCAACCGCGTGGAAAAGTTTGTCAACTGCCGCACCAAGGACGTAAACATCCGCGAGCTCTACATCGTAGAGGGTGACTCGGCTCTGACCTCCTGTAAGCTGGCAAGATGCGCGGAATATCAGGCGATCATTCCCGTGCGCGGTAAGACGCTGAACTGTCTGAAAGCCGACTACGAGCGCATTTTCAAGAGTGAGATCATTACCGACCTTCTCAAGGTCATCGGCTGCGGCGTGGAAATTCAGGGCAAGAAGGTCAAGGGCGACCTGACCGCGTTTGACTTGGACGCGCTTAAGTGGTCCAAGATCATCATCTGTACCGATGCCGACGAGGACGGCTTCCAGATCCGCACCCTCTTGCTGACGCTGTTCTACCGTCTGCTGCCCACTCTGCTCCAAGAAGGCAAGGTCTTTATTGCGGAGTCTCCTCTGTTTGAGATCCAGACCAAGGAGAAGACCTACTTTGCATACGATGAATTTGAAAAGGCAGAGATCCTGAAAAAGATCGGCAACAAGAAATACACGCTGCAACGATCCAAGGGTCTTGGTGAGAACGATCCCGACATGATGTGGCAGACTACTATGAACCCCGCCACGCGCCGACTGGTGGCAGTGACCCCCACCGATGCCGAGGCGACCAACATTATGTTTGACACGCTGCTGGGCGATAATCTGGCTGCAAGAAAGGTATTTATTGCCGAAAAGGGCAGCCAATATATCAAAGACGCGGACATTTGACATCTTCTACAAGCAATTTCGTTTAATTTCGTAAAATTTTCACAAGAAATTGTGAATTTTCCACCATTTCCCTCTTGATTTTTTTAGCATATTGTGGTATGATATTGCAGGAATATTTTGAGGAAGGAGAACGAATCATGCTCAAGAAGATCGGCAGAGTTACCTACGATACCGAGACCGCTACCCTGATCGTCAAGAAGACGGTTGGCAGCTTCGGCGATCCCGCAGGTTATGAAGAGACCCTGTACCAGACCCCCGCAGGTCACTATTTCGTGTACACCAACGGCGGCGAGCAGTCCCCCTACACCACCGAGGGCATTAAGAGACTCAAGGCAGAGGACGCACAGCTCTTTATCGCAGAAAACGCATAAGACGCAACATGCATTGACATATACCGAGTGGCGGGCCCCCCCCGCCCTCGGACTTGTCAGGGTAGGCGCAGCGCAAAATAATTGCAAAAAAATTTGATTTTTTTGAAAATAATGCTTGACAATCCGGAAATTTTGTGATATGATATACAGGTCGTCAAGATAATATGGAGAGATGGCCGAGTGGTCGAAGGCGCACGACTGGAAATCGTGTTACCCTCAACCGGGTACCAGGGTTCAAATCCCTGTCTCTCCGCCAATAGTAAATAAAACGAACTTTGAACAATCAAAGTTCGTTTTATTTTTTTACAATGATTATTATGGATTAACAATATTGTATTAGTTTTATTGTTATATGGTTAGTTTCATGCCCGCAAATGCCGCACATATTTATAAGTATTAATGATACAATATTATTCACTTTACCAACACAAATGGCAGGTGTTCAAAGGAGCAACCTGCCATTATATCACAGTTTTAATACTTGAAGTATGAGATAAAGAAATAATTATGTCATGCAAATAACTCAATTATGTCTTTCCAAAAAAGATTTCAAAAAGTTAGAACTAATATAACAACACTTGTAATGATATCCATCATTTTTTTCAATATCTGCAAAATCCGATACACTTTTAATTGACAAAAACTCAATTGGCTCTCTAAAGCAATGTTTTGCTGCAAAATATACACCATATGTTTCCATGTCAAGACCTACACATTTACGATGCTGAGGTCGGATTAATTCGGAGAATACTTTTTCGTCGCAAATCACTGCCGCACCAGATGGCATTGGTGACATATGAACTTGTGGTGAAATCGGATCATCGGGTCTACACCTATTCCAATTATTAATTATTTCAGAAATTATTTCTTCCTTATATGTTCTAATTTCTGACTGAATGCTGGCACTTATACTTATCTGATTAGGTGACGGCTCTAATTCATAGAATGTCGTTTCTGCAGATTTAGGTTTGATCTTTCCGCTGCCGTAATCCCATGAAGCAGTCGCAACAATTACATCCGTTAGTTCTACAGATCCCTTTATTCCACCACATATTCCAATCATGTATACTTGCTTGGGCTTAAATAGTTGAATCACTTTTGTCGTAAAACAAGCTGCAGCTGTCATCCCCATTTCTGGAAGCAAAGTTAAAACGATTGTTTTTGATGAATCATTTATTGTCGCTGTTGTTACTTGGTAAATAGTAGAATCATTTGGTAATTCCACCATGTGCCAATCACTATATAAATCTCTTGCTGCATTAAATTCTGTTTCAACAGCAGTGATAATCGCAATATCAGCTGTAAGTTCAAGTGGCTTTTGCTTGTCGATTTTTACCAAATAGTCAACTTTGCTTTTCAAAGCAGTTTTACAGGCAGTATCCGAAAGTGTCCATAAGTATAACGGAATCATCTTAGATTCAAATACCGCCTTATATCGCTCATATACGTCATGTCCTGATGTTATTCCAATAATATTGTTTGGTTTTTTAATACGTGTGGTGTTTTCTATTTGATTAAGTAACTCTACTCCGCCATCTTGCGAAGGTTTTAAGGTTTTGACATCATTTGGCAGCATTAGATCTAAGACAACCAAATCATATTTGCACTCAGTCATTTTTCTTAGAGCCTCATATTTCGTTGTGGCTCCATCCACACTAATATTTTCTGTAGGCATTTCAGAACAGATCTCTCTTATGCGGGCATTATCATCATCAATAATTAAAACATTAACCATACTAAATACTAATTGCTCCTAACAATTTTTCCTTCCATGTATTTTTTGTTGATGAATAAATTACAATTCCTTTATAATTACAAAATGCGTCTCTACATTCCTGGTCAATTGTTTCAGCTGTTTTTCTTGACATTCCTTCTCCAAATATTTCGTATTGAGTTATTATAATCACCGGAGTCGTATTCTTTTTTCTTTTCATTTCCTTTAAAAACTCAACACCTCCAAATGAATTGAAATTCTTGCTTTCGGTAATTTTGAAGGTAGGCATGCTCATATCCAGCAAAATCAGATCAAAGTTCTCCCTCAACAATCTTCTTAACCCTGGATTGAGTGCTTTTTCAACAGAAATTTCGTATTCATTCGTTTCCTTAAGAAAAGCTTTTATGTTGGCGATTTTATAATCGTCATCATCCACTAATAGTATTCTTTTCATCACACACATACTCCTTCGGTAATTTTATCCTTACTTTCACTTTATGATCATCGACAGACATGTAGAACGCATCATAAGTCTTCATCGTTTTGTGTAAAATCGACATAATTTTATATAAACCCATTCCACCTTCTTGTCTCGTATTCAAATTATTATACTCACCTTTTAAATAATTCATATTAATCCGGGTTACTTTAGATGTCAATTGGTCAATATCTATTGTGGTATTAAGATTATTTTCCACCTCAAAACACACTGAATCGTTCTCCATTTTTAGTTCACAGTTAATTGTAAGTCCGTCCGGACTCTCTTGGAATCCAGAGTGTATAAATGCATTATTAAGCAGGATGGAAAGAATGTCTGTATTGCTCCGAAAGGTTTTTCCACTATAGACAATTCTTTCATCAATGTTTGTATTTATTCTTACTCTATCAAAACCGACAAACAACTTTTTTGTGATTTCCAAGCATATACCCAATAATTCTGCGAAATTATAGTCTTCCCATTCTTCATATTCAGACAAATAAAACCATCCTGCAACTGTCTCAAATTCACTTTGCAAAGCAGTTTTACAGCGTGTTATTCTTCGCTCTATTTCGCGTTTAACATTAGCATCGCTCACGTAATACCGATATTTCTTTGAAAAATCATCCAATGCGCTAATCAAATCACTTTCCAAATCAGGCAAATACTTTGTTCTTATTAATTCCAAATAATGATTCGTTTTATCAATTAATAACTTATGGAGCATTTTTATTGCATCATTGGCAGTTGAAATGGATCCAAATACCAAACTCAAAAGAAGTTGTAAATCAAGCCCTTCTTCCCCTACACATTTCGCACTATAATCAAATACCGCACCTTCTATAGGTTCATCCATAAATACCTTTAACGTATGTTGGGTGAAATATTGGAGTTTGTTTTGCACTTCATTCTGCAATGAAAGCAAAAAAGGCTTTAGGTCATTACTAATTGTTCCGTTTTTTAAAAGTGGTTCAAAAAATGAGTTATTACCATCATTGTAAATCAAGCAGTTTTCTGTAAAGTTTCTAAATATCTGATTCTCAAACGCCCCATGTCTAACCCTAGTGCTTAAAGATGTATCTAATCCACTTTGGCTAAAGCAAAACATTTTTGCATATGTTTCGTACATACATAAATAAGCATCGGTTTTAGGATTAATAATCAAATATGTTTCATTATTCTGTGACGAAATATTTTGAGATAACTGCGCATTGCATATTCCCATTTGATATTCAATATCTTCAGATACATCTTCTTGAATCTTCGAAGTATCTATGGAAACTCGACTCCTATCTACATTTATCAATCTTTGTTGTAACGCTTTGTTCTTTGTTAATTCCTCCATTTCTATTTTTAATTCTCTTGTATAGGGTGTTTCAGCCTTCGCTAATACTTTACATATCTCGATTCGATAATCCTCAGCCTGGTCTGTGGAATCAAAAAGAGTATATAATGAAATCAGCATTTCAACAGAGCAAATTTTTGCCAAAAAGAACTGTACACAATCTTCACGGTATTTGAAATCACCCAAAATCTTCAATGGCTCATCAATCAATGCCGAATCTAGAAAATTCAAAAAACATGAACTTCGGTACTCTTTATATTCAGCATCTATAAAAATAAAGCACAGTTCTTCGAGACTAACTTTTTCTTCGTGCCTTATTTTATTATCTAAATAATCCGGAATTTTACCCAAATCAATACAATATACCAAAAATGGGTTCTTAATATATGCATAAATAAACTCAGATACTGCTTCCGAGATATTATCTTGAGTCATTAAAGAAACAACATTGTTTTTTACTATAGCTGTTTCATAATAATTCTGAGCCAAGGTGAACTCGCTTGCATTTTTTTCAATTATTGGCAGTTCCTGTGTAATATTATTAGATTCTGAATATAAAACTTTATGGGGTAACAATGGTATTATTTCGTTATTGATTTCGAAAAGCAGTAGTGCATCATCGCTATATGTGCATACCTGTTGTGCAAAATAATACTTAAAACAAATGTTGAGTTGTACATCCAAAAAAACACATATACCTTTATGTATTGTGAATGATCGCAGAATTCTAGCAATACTTGTCAACAAAGAAACAGATTCGTGAGTAACTTTATCATTATTCTTTTTCAAAATATTATATGTGTATATAAATATTTCATCACCTAATGACTTAGCAACCAAATCTAATTGAGCATCATGGTGTAATGCTGCAGTCGCTGCATAGCGGCAAACATTAAACCCATTATCTCCCCCTAAGCCTTCCTCCAAATATATGTCCACGATCTTTGAGTACTCGGCTCTTTGCATTAACTCAGTATATTTTAACGCCTGCCCCCCATCTCCTTGATTCACTCTTTTGTCATTAAATATTGCAGCCACTATTTGACAAATGGGTGTATCAACACTTGCAATTAACCCAATGCTATGCTTAAAAATGCTCATTGTTCTTTTGGAACGATCATTAATATAATATTGCAAGCAATCGATAGTTGCCAGATATATATCGATTAAGGAATGACTATTTTCAACCCAAATAATACTTCTCCACTTCTTGTCCATGTCTTCGTAGCCAAACGGCATGTCCGAAAACAATTTGTATTTATAGTACGATGATAGTGGCTCTGAAATATTAGCCAATAAGCGGTTAATTCTGTTGATATATTGTGTTTGACGTTCTGTTTTTTTATTTTTTAATAGTAAAATATTATAGTAATCCAATGTGAGATCGTCAAAATCTTTTTCTATGTTTTGCCCTATATTTGAATAAGTATCTAAAAGCCCATACGCATCTAACAGCCACATTGAGCATCCATATTCTTCTCTAATTTCTCGGCATATTTCATAAGCTTCAGTGAATTTTGCAGATAAAAATAGTTTCTCAAATGTATCTTTCTTCTTTGAAAAATCCACAATAATAGGAGCATACTCATTAATTAAGTAACAATTCCATAACAGAATTTTCTCTAAAGATACAGAATCTAAATAGTATGGATAATTGTTTTGTATTTGTTTAACAAACAAATTACCAAGGATATTATATTTAAGTTGCGGATTCTTGTTAAGCAGTTTCACGACCTTAGCATAGCTTTCACCATTATCCTGTTTTAAGAAATTGTTCAAATTAACTATAGCATTACCACGATTTTGGAGCAAATTGATATAGCATGTGTTTGTTTTCATTATTTGAACCTCCCACTTTAAACTTCATAATTCATTATATCATATTTTTCAACATTTTTCAACAAAGCACACAATATTTATTTTCAAATTCAATGATGTTTATTTCTTTTCACCAATGTTTCAGTAGCGTTTTTCATCACCTTCTATTTTTTCTCTTTTGTTCTTCCGCCATGTCCAGTGTAGCATAGGTCTCGCAGATGTAAACGTGAAAAATTATTGCTGAAAATAAAAAATGGATACAGAAGAAGTCAAGTAGCGATACTTGGCTTTTTTCTTTATCCAAATGCAATATTTTTTCGTGTACTGAAAATCGTCAATACCTCTCGTTGACATCTGCACACCTCACTCGGAATGAGCGCAATTCCCTTCCAACCTATGCTCCTCTGTCCCTGCCGAAAGGCCAAAATAAACATCTTACGATGTTCAAAAATAAGGAGGTAATCCCAAATGAAAAAAGTAGTGTATTCCGTAACAAGGTATCGCAAAGATGATATCGACAAGATCTCAGGTCTTGGCTATATCACGGATACCGATCTCGTCATCGCCTGCATGAGCAAGGCAGGTAAGCCTTACATTCGTGTGTTCGAGGATTGTGTCAAGCATTGTCAGCCAATATCGGACAAGCCCGGTGAATTCAAGGGCTTGCATTATGAGATCCATGAGGTTCAGCTTGATACCGGCAAAGACAATTACGAGACCCGTGAGATCGAGCTTAATTACAACATCTGGTACAAATACGTAGATTGAAAGGAGAAAAACAATGAAAAATCGTTTCTACATGAAGGAATTCCAATATCACGACGGTGAGTGCTACATCACCTTTAACATCGTCGATCTGAACGAGCTGAAAAATGAGATCAGCGTGGCGATCACCCGAGAGGGCAAGATCAGCGTCGTTACCTACCCGCTGCTTTTCAATGAAAATGGCTACTATTTCGAATACGGCTGCGAATACAAGAAGCTTGCCGTAGATGACTTTAAGGAGGTTTGATTATGAAAACAAACATTCAGACTTACAGCAATGAAATCAAAATCGTAATCGGTTCTTGGGGATCTTACAATGAGTGTAATGAGCGAGCCTTGGGATCAGCTTGGCTTGACCTTGCAGATTATTCCGATTGGGAAGAAATCGAAGAGGCTCTTACCGAACAGGGCTTTGAGCTTGACGGTATTGATGAAGAATTGTTCATCCAGGACATCGATAACTTCCCTTCCGATGCAACTAACTGGGATTACATGCATCCGCAGCGGCTCTTTAACATCCTGCGTGATGCTGAAGTGCTAGACGATGCGCACAAGTATGATACCCTTATGGCGTTCTTGGAAGTACGCGATTTTCGTGAATTTGAAGACCGTGTGGAGCGCTACGGTGCGAGCTGGGACGACGACATTTATATCTATCGGAATTACGACTGGGATGATTACGGACGTGAAATGTTCGAGAATTGCGGTTATCAGATCCCGGAAAGCCTGATTGGCTATTTCGACTTTGAAGCATACGGCGAGTCATTCAGATACGACGGTATTGAAGAATACTCCGAGGGCTTGATCGAAATCCGCTGACAATACAGAAAGGAGCATATAGAATGAAATTCAAAGAAAAATTAACAAGAATCATTCGTGACACCATCAGTAACTACGATTTTGAGGACGTTATCAATGACGCGATCGACTCGATTGACATTGAGGAGCTGATCACCGATAAACTCAACAGAAAGATTCGGGACGTTGACATCGAGCCCCTTATGACCGATTTGATCAAGGACATGATCGACCAAGAGCTGGATTCCTTTGACATTGAGGACGAGGTCTTGACTGCCCTGCAGGATCAATTTGAAGCAAACTGAGGTCCTGATATGAAAGACACTTCAAGCTATGGATATAAGGTCTGCTATCGCGAGGACGGCGCAAAAGAATATGTCAGGCATTTTATGACCTATACGTATCGCCAAGCAGTCATGGCGATAGCAGGATATATACGATTCCCGCCCCGATCCCGAGAGGATGGACATATACTCAAAAACCCGAAATGGGTGATCATTCCCATCAAACACTCTGAGGTACGTGACGGTATCTGGCACGAGGATCCCTTCTGATACAAGGGGCTTTTTTCATTTACAGGACAAAAATCAAGATAAGGAGGACAAACACATGACGTTACATCTCACCGAAACGACAATCGAAGAAAAAGCATTGAAAGAATATTTGGAGCAAACAGTCAGCGAAGTGCTGGCAGAAAAGATCAACAATGGCGTACCCGTAGAAAAGGACGGCAAAAAGCTGATCTCAAAAAAGACCTTGGCGAGTTTTATGGAATATGCCACCAAGGAGGCTCAAAAGCAAGCCACCAAGGGTGCGACCTGGGCGTGTCTGCACAGCGATATTGTGTTCGGATGGGCGATCCACTACTTCGAGGAAGACAGCATCCTCGGCACGCTCTATAACGAAGACGGGACAGAATACATACCGCCCAAGCCGGCACATAAAACCATTCCTAAATCCGCTGATGTTCCTGTGATTGCTCCTATTTCCAAGCCACAACCCAAGACCGGACAAATGTCTATGTTTGATCTCATGGACGAGGATGATACACCCGTTGAAGCTGTCAAGCCAGAGTCGTCACCGGAGATTGAAACAACAGCTGCACCTACAATCTCGCCATTGTATACCCGTTACCAGCAATATCAAAGTGAATATCCCGACGCCCTGATCGCCATGAGGGTCGGCGACTTCTACGAGGTGTTTGGCGACTCAGCTGTAGCTGCCGCTCAAGCATTGGACTTGACATTATCAAGTCGTGATCTCGGTCTTGCAGAGCGTGTGCCCATGATCGGTTTTCCGTATCACAGGGCGGACTACTACATCGAACAGATCCGTACGTTCGCTAATCTCGCCATGATCGACAGCGATACCGAAAAGCGGCTGTTCCCGCAACACAAGCCGGTGGATGGTTTGGACGTTGACACCGCAACCGGAGAGGTTATTGAGCACGAGGATCCCGCTCCCCAAGACCCATATGGTGACACCGAACTGATGTACAAGCTGTACCTGCTGCTTGACAAGAAAATTGAAATCGTGAGGTGAACGTCATGAAAATTGAGAAAATCAAGCCTGTTCCCAAATACATCGAAAAGATGATCCGCAAGCGTGATCTTGCCTATTACCCCGAACAGGACAACAGATTGCGTTATTATGCTTATTTGACCAAGAACGACGGAGAGCTGGTCAAGGTGACCGTTGCCGTCAAAAACCGTTATAAGAAATGGTACTGCAAGCAGGTTGCGGTACACGGCATTCACTCCAAGCAATGCTTTTTGCGGGATATGGTATTTTACTATATCGGCGGCTATCGTGTTGGCTGGCACGATATGGGCTTTTACAGCGAGCAGCGATGGTATGAGGACGGCTTATGGGGGCATCACGATGACCGTTACTTTGATCCGTGGGCTCCCTTGGTCAACAAGGAGTATCTGTCCAAGTTCCCTGAATACAAATATGCCGCATGGGAGCTTTACGACGGCGTAAACATCCTGCAATACTTGCGCCTGTACGAGCAGTTCCCTCAGATGGAATACTTGATGAAAATGGGGCTGAGGTATTACGCTTTCAGCAAGCAGATCTTACGCAAAGCCGGCAAAGACAAACGCTTTCGCAAATGGCTTTCGACCAAACGCAATGAGCTGCAAAACAACTTCTATTACGTTTCCACAGTCCTGACTGCATACCGGACCGGCGACTCTCTTGCAGAGACACAAGCGTTTGTGGAAACAAAAAAGGCCTTCTGCCGTGAAAGCGGCTATCAGCCTATACGTGATATGTTGAACGGAGATTACAAGGCGTATTTCGCATACGTGGACAAGCAGCAGATCAGCCACCGCTTGTATCTTGACTACCTGCGCGCTTGTAATTCTCTCGGGCTGGATATGAGCGAGGATAAGAACCGCTATCCCCACGACTTTATGCGCTGGCACGATATCCGTATTGACGAATATAAAACCGCCAAGGCTTTGAAGGATCAAGAGGAACGCGCCGAGCTGTACGCCAAATTCGCCTCTGTGGCGGACAAATATCTGCCCTTGCAGCACAGTAAACGAAGCGGGTTTGTTGCCATTCTTGCACGGAGTCCCGCTGACTTGATTGCCGAGGGCAATGCACTTGATCACTGTGTCGGCAGCATGGGGTATGATCAAAAATTCATACGCGAAGAAACGCTCATTTTCTTTATCCGTACTAAGGACTCTCCCGATACACCGCTCGTCACGGTGGAATACTCTCTTGCTAAAAAGAAGGTCCTGCAGTGTTACGCTTATCATAACACCAAGCCCGCTGACGAGGTCTTACATTATGTCAACAAGGTGTGGTTGCCCTACGCCAACCGCGCCTTGAAACAGATAGCCGCATAAGAAAGGAGAAACATTATGGCTAACTACTATCGCATTACCGCTTACTACCCTGCTGAGGACTTCTGCTTTATCGTGGACTCCCACGGCCGCTTTGAAAAGCTCTGGGAGTTCAGCTCCTATCTCGTCAGCAAAGGCGTCAAGATCCTGGAGGTCGCCAATGGGGATACGTTCCTTGATGGCAACATGAAGCGGGCTAAGGAGCATCCCGAATTCCTGTTTCTCCAGGCAATCAGCAAAGGGCAACCAATTATTGCAAACACGACTATAGACGGCATCACATACCGCTCGATTGAGATCTGTGGCAGAAGATATGCGCCCAACAGAAATGAGGTGATCGAATGAAACCGGGATTTGAATTTGAAAATAGCGGCATGGATCTTATATGCATAGCCTTCCACGGGACAGAACGAATAAATGTTGGTTTGTTTCTCCGCCTGACCGATGGCATGTATATCACTGCTCGTGACATCTCGCAAGACCCTAATGGTACATATTCATGTGCTTGGGGGCATTACTTTACGGATATTATTGGAGCTGTCAGGGATTTCGATATCAGAAGCAACACAAAACGTAACACAATAAAAATCGAGGGGAGCTAATATAAAACTCCCCTCGATCATTTTATGTCTCCCATCAGTGCATTAGCCTCTCCTAATATCACATAACGAAGATTTCAAAAAATAGTGATAATGATAATCGATACTGTATGTCGCAAATATTTATTTGAATGGAGATACTGTAATGAAAACATTGTATGAAAACCTTGGTGGGACTTATCACGAAGAAAACGGACACTTTATCCCTAACGTAACCCTTACCGAACAGACCGCCTATCAGATCGGCAAGTACGGACGGATGCACCTTGATTACATCAAGAACCACCGTCGCGGAAGGTACACCACCCTACTGACCGAAGGCGAGTTGAACACTCGGTTACATGAGATAGACCTTGAAGCAAACGAAATGCTTGAAGCCATCATCCCCCGCCTCGCTACCGAAAGAGGTATTGACGAGAATTTGAAAGCACGCGATATACTCCGTTGGGTTGCTGAGATGAACAACATCAAGGCAAGCGCGGAAGAAATCGTTTTGCAGGAGGTGGTCTACGAATGAATGTGATAAATGAGCTATGGCATGGCAATATC
>JAZRQR010000180.1:0-1690 GCA_045650025.1 Eubacteriales bacterium | reverse complement strand
TTCCGATAAAGTATGCGGGCGAATACTCCAATGGAAGGTTTGTACCTTCACAAATACGAGAGAGGAATTCTTTGCCATACTGGCAAGGAGAAAGAAAACATGACTATGAACAAAACAGACGTAAAGCGTTTGCTCTTTAAGCTGATTGCAGGGCTTATGCTGGTGTTTATGCTGATCGGTGCTACCGTTCCCGCTGTGTTTGCAGCAGAGGAAAGTTCTGCAGAGCAGACCACCGAGGCAGAAACCGCCGCTCCCGAGCAGGAGGCAGGTAAGGCAAGCCTTTCCGAAGATCAGATCAAGGCACTTGCCGAGCTGCTTGGCGGAAATGATCTTGCTCGTCAGCTGTTCCTGGCTGCCGCAGGCTACAACGCAGAAGGCAAGCTTTTGCAGTACAATGAGAAGTATCTGAACGACAAGGACGAGTTCGCTTTCGATACCACGCTGAGCATTGAGAACGGCTTTACCGAGGTTACGGATTGGGACGAGATCAAGGCTTATGCGATCGGTATTCTCAAGGATGCTGAAAAGCTGTCCAAGAAGGACGTCACCATTCCCGATTCGCTGACCAAGGAGGATGCAGATGCCATCGTCAAGGCAATGCAGACCGAGGTCGACCTTGAGAATAAGGGTGGCTTTATCGACGCGATTTTGCGCGGTGTCGGTTACGTGCTTGGACTGATGACCAAGTATCTGACCTTTGGAACCAACAACTATATTCTGTCGCTTTTGTATTTCGGTCTGATCGTTGAGCTGCTCATGATCCCCATGGCGATCTCGCAGCAGAAGAATATGATCAAGCAGGCAAAGCTGCGTCCCAAGGAAATGGCGATCCGCAAGCGTTATGCAGGCAGAAACGACCAGGCAACCATGCAAAAGGTCAACCAGGAGATCCAGGAGCTTTATCAGAAAGAGAACTACAGCCCCTTCAGCGGCTGTCTGCCCCTTCTGATCCAGCTGCCCATCATGATCGCCCTGTATCAGGTGGTCATTGATCCCGCATTCTACGTGCTGGGTCAGGCAAAGGCGTTCTCCACGGCTATGATGCAGTATTTCACCACCTCGCAGGCTGCAGGCGGCTTCGGCGGCGTGCTCAACTCGGACAGAGGTACCATTGAGATCCTCTCCAAGCTGCGCGAGAATGGTATCGAGGCTTTCGAAAGCCTTAAGAATTTCGCGTATTTCTCCAACTCCGGCTCTCTTTATGACGCGCTGAGCGGCATTGAAGAGGCAGGCGGTATTCCCAGCGTCAATATCGGCTCTTGGAACTTCGGTCTGACTCCCTGGAGTGCTGTCACCACAGGCGGCGGCTTCTTTGCAAGCCACTGGTGGCTGCTGCTGGTGCCCGTGCTGACCTTTGTGGTGTACTTTGCATCCATGAAGCTCAACCGCAAGCTGTCCTACCAGCCCACTACCGCAGAAAACGACAAGGCAACCGGCTGCTCCAACAGCATGATGGACGTCATGATGCCTTTGATGTCTGTGTATATCGCATTCATCGTACCTGCCGCTATCGGCGTATACTGGATGTTCAAGAGTGTGCTGACCACGCTCAAGCAGCTGGTTATGAAGAAGATCATGCCCCTGCCCACGTTTACCGAAGAGGACTACAAGGCTGCCGAGAAGGAGCTTTACGGTAAGAATCCTCCCAAGGCACACAAGGCAAGCAGCGGCACCAAGAATTCGAACGTGC
>JAZRQR010000179.1:0-10527 GCA_045650025.1 Eubacteriales bacterium | reverse complement strand
CCTACCGACAGAGGCGACGCGCGCCCCATATGAAAAACATCCGCCAACGGCAAGCCGTTGGCGGATTTCTGTTTATTCCTTAGTCTTGGCCGTAAAGGTAATGCTCGGAGCACCGCTGTCGATCAGCACGTACTCGTCCGTCCAGTTGGCACCGCCCGTGACAAAGTTGCCGGGGCCGCACGCTCCTGCAATTGCAGGCAACTGGTGAAGCGGTCCGAACACGTTCTTACGCGTGCCGACCACGCACAGATCAATGCTTTGCCCTGCCTTGACCGCCTCGGTCACGTCTGCCTCATAGGGATCCCAGCCGACCACCTGCGTGCCGCTCTCGGTGATCACCTTGAAGCAGCCGCCCGTAAACTTGGCGGACAGCGTCACGCGATCGCCCTCGCCGATCTCCAGGCCTGCATACATTTCGGGCAGGATACGATAAGTCATGCTACCGGTGTAGAACGGCAGATCATACTGCTCAAAGTTGCCAAGTCCCATCTGCGTGGGCGCTGCCACCAGCGTGCGCGTATTGGTCTTGGACAGCTTGACACCGAAATCACCCACCAGATAAATGGCTTCGATATTGGTGGTGCGCATAAAGTTGACCTTGATGGTCACCACGTTTCTACCCAGCTTGAGCGCGCCCTCGGGAATATACATCTTCTTGAAGCAGTCGTCTACCCAGAAATCGTTGATGTCCTTGTTTTCCAGGGCAACACCGTTCATATAATATGCGTTGGTCTCGGGTCGCTCACTCGCCAGCGCCACCGTACCCTTAGGCAGCTGATCGATAAAGAACTCATATTCCAGCTCGATCTCGCCGTATTTCTGCGTGTAATGCAGCTTGGCAAACCAGGGCTGCAGCATCTCGCCGCCGCGGCGTTCAATGCCTACCGCGCCACGCACCTGGGAATCGATGCGCAGAGCTTCTGCAACGTCGCTCCACTCCCCGTCTGCCCATCTCCAGCGACAGTAGTCCAGCACGCAGACGTTCTGCTCGTCCAGCATGGGCGCAAAGTCCGCCTCCGAGATCTCCAGCGTCTGCTTGTTTGCATACGCGGGCTGTACGGGCAGCTCCTCGCGCTCGGTGCTCAGCACAAAGCAACGCGTGCCTGCTGCGTCCAGATCAAATGCCACCTCGGCAATGCCGTCCTTCCAGTTGACCTTGGCATTGTATCGCTCGCCGCTCTCCAGATCCCATTCCTCTACGCTTGCACCCACAGGAGCAGCCAGGCGCAGCGTCAAGCCGCATCTACCGTTCTCGCGGTCGGTATTGAGCACCACGGCAGCGGCGCTTCCCTGTCCGTCCACGTCACGGCGCACCTGTACGAATACTGCCTTTTCGGGCGTTCCGTCCGCCTTCTGCACGCTTGCATAGCATGCAGAGGTTGCGCGAATGGCATCCACGATCTCATTTTCATCAAATCCCACGCGCACGCAAGCATTTGCCAGCGCTTCGGGCGCATCGGATGCCACGGCATCCACGTACTGGGGCAGCTCGCCCGCGAAAATCACCTGACCGCCCGCATTCTTGAACGCCTGCAAAATTGCCAGCGTGGTGGGTCTTATGGTCAGCATATTGGTCACAAGCACGGTGCGATAGGTCGCGTTGCCGATCTTTAAGAGCGCCTTGCCCTGTGCGTCGGTCGCAAGCGACCACTTATCGCGCATGATCTGCTCTTCACCGTAGTCAAAGTCCACGTGATTGTCCGCCAGCATATGGAACAGCTGCTGGTATCTGACCTCGTAGGGTCCTACGTCAGCAGACGCGTTCATGATCCAGCGCGCCCAGCCAAGGTACGCCTGGCACCAAAGCGACTCGATGGGGTTGAGCACCAGCACGTCACAATCCGCCTTGCCTGCTGCAAGCACCACGCCCATGCGTGCAAAGTGGTCTTCCACAGCGGCATAATCCTTATACCAAGGAGACTGGTGCAGAATGGATGCAGGGTAATCGCGCTTGGATTCGCCCTCCATGGTGTACCAGGAAAGGTGCTGACAGCGCAGATTGATGCCGAACAGCGCCTGCCAATCGCCCACCGTTTTGTGTGCCTTAAAATCAAACTGCCAGCCTGTGCAGCCGTACAGCTCGGAAAGCAGCCACTTTTTATCCAGCTGTCTGGCAGCGGATGCCAGCTGCTTGACGATCCAATAGCAGCGGTTGTGCTCGGTCAGCACGTCCACGCCGGGGTAACCCATGTGCTCGTAGAAGCGCATGAGCGAGCCGTGCGGCACGGTCTGGTTCATCAAGGAATCCTCATGCAGCACGTGACCGGTAAATTCAATGCCGTTTGCCAGGCACCACTGGTTGATGGGCATGGCAAAGCGCTCTAAGAACAGGTTATCCGCCAGGTCAATGTAATGCAGCTTGACCGGTGCGACCTGCTTGCCCTCGAAGCGATAGAACAGCTCAGGCAAAATGGATTGCGCGTCATAACCGTATCTCTTTTGGAATTCCTCAAAAATATCATCCGTCCAAGCCACCGCGCAGGACTTGACGCCGTCCTTCTCGCGCAGGTTATCAAAGCAATGTCCGCGGTGCGGCTCATCGGTAAAGATGCCCTTGATCGACTTTCCAAGGCGATCACCGCAGCGGCGCTTATATTCCTCGTGAGTCATGTCAATGAACTTATACACCGCCTTGTACGACATGGTATCGATATAGGTAGTGCCGTTATAGTTGGAGTTGGGTGCATCGGGCACGATAGCAAAGCGCAGCACCTTCCACTCGCCGCCCTTGTCCGCTGCTGCGGGTGCCAGACGTTCAATAGCAGCTGCAATTGCCTCTGCGCAGGGCTCGACCTTCTCGTAAGCCCAGACGTTGATGTCCTCCACCTTGGCAACGTAGAGCGCGATGCTCTGCTCATCCCAAGCCAGCTTCTCGGGCGCGGATTCAAAGACGTACAGCGCCTTCATGCGGTACTGCGGATCGATGGTCACCTTACCGCCCGCAGAGCCCGAGGGCCAGCGGTCCTCGTCGTACAACCAAGCCTCCATGCCGACCTTCTCGCCCGCATCCGCGACCGCATTGATCAGATCAAACCATTCGTCGCCCAAATATTCGGTGATCAAGCCTGCACGCGAGTGCATGAAATAACCGCCAAGGCCCATTTCTTTCATGACCTCGACCTGTCTTGTCAGTTCCTCTTCTCGCAGCTCGCCGTTCCACGACCAGAAGGGCTTTCCGCGCCATTCCGCGCCGGGAGAAGCAAACGTGCTGTATAATTCCTTTTTACTCATGGTGCACCTCCGCATCTAAGTGATAAATTCATTATACCAAAAAGCTTTTCGCATTGCAATAGCTTCAAAAAATAAAGCGATTGCCACAAATGTGCGCGCACGATTTTGGACAAATTGACAAGGATTTGCATACATGCAGCGCCCTTGCGGCATACCATACTAACAGCACTTTTATAGCGCAATGAAAGGAACTTGGTTTTTATGTCAAACTATTTTGGAACGGACGGCTTTCGCGGCAAGGCGGGCGTCGATCTGCGCGCGGATCACGCCTACAAAATCGGGCGGTTTTTGGGATGGTACTACGGGCAAAGCAAGAAAAAAGCGCGCGTAGTGATCGGTAAGGACACCCGCCTTTCCTGCTATACCCTGGAATACGCCATGGCGGCGGGGCTGACCGCCTCGGGCGCAGACGCCTATATGCTGCACGTCATTCCCACACCGGGAGTATCCTTTGCCGTGCGGCAGGGCGGCTTTGACGGCGGCGTGATGATCTCAGCAAGCCACAACCATTTTACTGACAACGGCATCAAGCTTTTAGACGCAGGCGGCGAGAAGGCAGACGATCAGATGCTGACTCTTGTGGAGCAATACCTGGACCGCGCGCAAGACGACCTGCCCTTTGCCACGGGCGCGGACATCGGTCGCATCGTCGATTACGCAGCGGGCAGAAACCGCTATACCGCTTACCTGCTCTCGCTGGCGACCAAGTCGTTCAAATCGTTGAAGATCGGGTTGGACTGCGCCAACGGCGCCTCCTGGATGATCGCGCCCGCCGTGTTTGAGGCGCTGGGTGCCAAGGTCAGCGTGATCGGTCAGCATCCTGACGGGACCAACGAGAACGAGGACTGCGGCTCAACGCACATTGAGCGTCTTTGCGCGCACGTGCGAAAGCAGGGTCTTGACGTAGGCTTTGCCTTTGACGGGGACGCTGACCGATGCCTTGCCGTAGACGAGCACGGCGAGGTGGTCAACGGCGACCACATCGTGTATATCCTTGCTAAGGCTTTGCGCAAGCAAGGGGCGCTGGCGCAGGACACCGTGGTGCTGACCGTCATGTCCAACCTGGGGCTGTTTCGCGCCTTGGACGCTGCAGGCATGCGCTATGAGATCACGCCCGTGGGTGACCGATACCTGTGGGAGTGCATGGCACAAAAGGGCTACAGCATTGGCGCGGAGCAATCCGGGCACCTCATCCTTTCCAAATACGCCACCACGGACGACGGTATTCTGACCGCCATCATGTTAACCGAGGTACTGCTCAAGGAAAAATGCACACTCGCGCACCTTGCCAAGGACGTGCAGATGCTGCCGCAGGTAACGCAAAATCTGCGCGTGGCGGACAAGAAAAAGGTGATGGAAGACCCGCAGATCGCCGCCATGCTCAAGCAGCTTTCCGAGCACGAGCTGCGCCACGGGCGCATTCTTTTGCGGCAGAGCGGCACCGAGCCCGTGGTGCGCGTGATGGTGGAGGCTGACACGCAAGAGGCATGCGAACGCTATGCAAGCGAGGTAATTTCGCGCATCAAGGAGCTTGGATTGCATGAATAATACGCATTCTTGTTTATTTTTCAACAATTTGTTTGACTTTTCGCACTCAATCGCCGCTCCCCTGCTGCAAAGCACGCGCTATCCTTGGGAGGCGCTGCCCGAAATTGCCGATTTTATCTGTGCCATCGGAGCATCCCTTGACCCTGCGATCTATGCACATCTTGGCAATCACGTCTACGTGGCAAAGAGTGCAAGCGTAGCACCAAGCGCGCTGATCCAAGGTCCCTGCATTGTGGGCGAGGACGCACAAATCCGCCATTGCGCCTTTGTACGTGGATCTGCCATCATTGGTGCCGGTGCGGTGGTAGGCAACTCCACCGAACTCAAAAATTGCATTCTGTTTGACGAGGTGCAAGTGCCGCACTACAACTACGTGGGAGACTCCATCCTTGGCTACAAGGCGCACCTTGGGGCAGGTGCTCTGACCAGCAACGTCAAGAGTGATAAGTCGCACGTGCACGTCAGGGATGCAGACTTTGATATTGACACGGGGCGCAAGAAGGTGGGCGCAATGGTGGGCGACGGCGTAGAGGTGGGCTGCGGTGCCGTCCTCTGCCCCGGCACGGTCATCGGGCGCAGCTCCACCGTTTATCCCTTGGTGCGCGTGCGCGGTGTGATTCCTGCGCACAGCATTGTCAAGGGTGAGCGCAAGATCGTGCCAAAAAAGTGATCTATTGACAAACGGGGGCGCGTGTGATATAATCAAATTGTAGAAGTATCTCTATTGGGATACCAACACACGGAAAGGAGATCTGCTTTATGAAGAAATACCTTTTACGCGCACTTTGTTTGACCTTTATTTTAGCTTTGTGCATGCCCCTGGTAGCGTGCGACATGGAGTTTGGCGGCTTGGTTGGCGAGCTGATGGAAAACCAGAATGCTGATGGCGGTCATGAAAATATTCTGGGCGTTGTCCCCGAGGTCGGCGAGAGCTGGCAGGACGACGTTCTGACCGTCGCTCCCGAAACCGAGATTGCCACGGAAGACTTCACGTATGATTGGCCCGTGACGGAAGAGCCCACGATTGAGGTAGAACCCACTGAGACCGAAACTGTTTACGACAACGTCGTTGATATTCCGAACGTAATGCCCATTATACAATTCTCCATTGACGAGTGTGATGCGCGGATCGGCGAGGAGCGCGTCACGCAGTTCTTCACCCCGGGTTACTCTGCAAATTGGGATGCACAGCCCGTCATTGATGACCCGAACGTCGAATACATCCGCATTTGGGGTTGGGTCGCATTCGGTTCCGAAACGCTTGGTCAGCTCGGCTATCAGATCGACGAGCAACAACCGGTATTTGACGATGCCTTTTACTTTGAAGCCGAAGAAGCGTTGGTACAACTCAAGGAATCCGTGGGCGCCGGCTCTGTTACCCGTATGGACGTCCGCATTCCGGTCAAGGAGCTTTCCGGCAGCCGTACGCTTCGCGTGATCGCTCGTGCCGAGGACGGTTATGAAGAGGTACTGATCAAGATCGTGATGAATAAGGCGATTGATCCCAATGCACCTTTCACAGTTCCCTTTGAGGCTTGGACGGTATCCGGTCACAGCCCGCAGATTGTGGACCAATCGCAGCCGAATCTATACCCTATCATTCAAGCAGGCGGCATTGAGCAAGGCGCACTCCTGCACCAAGGCTCTGTAGGCATTGGCGAGTACGACCTCTCGCAGTACTCCAAGATCATTGTTTACTACGGCATTGACGCCAGCCAAGTAACCGTAGACAATTACAATGCCAATGCGAATAACCGCATCATGATCACCAACACGGACACCCACATGATCAGTTCTCCCGAGGAATCTGCGATTGTTGCCTCTGCGGTTTACACGCTTGCCGGTTGGCAGGTCATGCCGATTGAGATTGATCTGTCCGACGTGGATTATAATGGACCGGTATTTATCAGCTACGACACGCTGCCCGGCACGTTTATGATCATTGGTTCAATCGTACTTGTCAAGTAACACCCAAAAAACAACCTCGCACTCCTACGGGGTGCGAGGTTTCATTCTTCCCCCAAAAAACCGATCTAAAGGAGGGCTGCCAACGTGAACAAAAAAAAGAAGGGCATGATTGCCGCAATATGCATTGCATTGGCTGCCCTTTTGCTGTGCGGCACGTTGCCGCCGCTTGGTGGGTAGCCGCAAACGCCAAAAGCGGACAGCTTGGCGGCTTGGTGGGCGAGCTGCTTGCAGGAAAAGAAAATCAGCCCTCACTGTTCCCCAACCAAACGCAGGGCGAGACTATTACGCAGGAGCTTGCTACCGAGGAGCAGGTTAAACTCCCCTACACCCCCATCTTTTACTATGATGCCGCGGACATACAGGATGCGCTGATGCTGGGCGAAATACAAGAGGACGGTGCTTACCTGTCGCTGACCGTAGATGACACGTGGCATCACGATCGATCCTCGCTCATTCCGTTAGGAAACGCATACCGAGGTGTCACCTGCCTTGTCATCGTGCATCGCACGGATGAATGGGGCAAGCAAGGCAGCTTTGGAATCTCAGCAAGAGAGGACTCCAATGACATACGCAACGTCAGCTTCACATATTTTACCAGAAATGACTATGCAAAACCGGTTTGGCGATCCGATCTGGTCGAAATTGGTGATCTTTTTGAAAACAATCCGCATAATTATATTTCGCATCTGTCCTATGATCCTTTCGTGAATGAGCAAAACGGGCAAACCGTAGACGTCGCTTTTATCGCAGGCTTTGCCTCAAGCGAGGATGCCGAGGCGTATTTGGATCACACCGAAGCCCCCGGCGCACTGGCGGATGCTTCGTACTTACAGAATATGCTGGAAACCCAACCGAGTAAAGGCATCCAAGAGGTTGGCTATTATGCAGGATCGTATGGGGATGGCGATTATGTCAGCATCCGTCGCGAAGAAGATGCAGCATACACCGGCTTTACAGTACTCCCTTACACGGGCGAGGTGTACAGCGCAGGCGCGCGGTATCTGGTGATCAAACTACAATATGACACCGCCGGAGGCTATGTCATTGCAAGCTCCTCCACTCCCGAGAATGGCACTCCCCATTCCTTTTATTTTCAGCAGGACGACTGGTGGGATCTGCTGATCATCGATCTTGCCGAGGTTGAGGGGATCAATCAAAGCTACGACCTTTCCTATCTGTATCTGTGCTTTTACGACAATACAAGCAAAAGTCATCCCCCTATTACCATCCCTTGGATCGGTACCTTCCAATCCATCTACGCTGCGCAAAAATACGATGAGCAGCATCCTTATTCGGCGGGATAAAAAAAGAGGATTTCTCATTTGAGAAATCCTCTTTTTTCTGTTTATTCACCCTTGACCGTAATCACGCGGCATTCGCCGGTGTATGCGGTGGAGGTGACGTATTGCATGACGCCGTTGGGCAGCGCGTCCTCATGGTTAAAGTGCACGTGACCTGCAAAAACGGCTACGACGGGGGTATTCTCGTCCTCGGCAACGGCTTGGTAGAAGCGTTGCACGTCGGGACTCCAGGCGCACACGCCGGTGTCGCCGCCCATGCCCAGATCCTTGCCCCAGACCTTGGTGCAATCTGCCACCATGCTATCCACGTGCAGCGGCACGTGCAGCATCAGAATGATGGGCTTGCCCAGCTCGCAAAGCTCAAGGAACTTATCCACGGTGGATTCCGTCACGGAGTCGGTGCTGTTATCCACCTGCACCACCATAAACTCGCCAAAGTCCACGTACTTAACGTACGGATCGTCCGCAGGCTCGCCGGCAGAAAGCGCGTTGAGCTTGGGGATAAACTCCGCAGCAGCACCGGCAGACAGATAATCGTCCGCATAGCACCAGTCGTGGTTACCAAGCGAATACAATGCAGGCGTCCGGAGCGCCGAGATATTCTGTGCCATGAGCGAAATGTTCAGCTCGGACGGGAAATCGATGATGTCGCCCGTCAGCATGAGCAGGTCTGCGCCTATTTGATCGGCGTAGCCGAACATATACGGCATGCGCTCCTCGGCAAACATAAAGCCATCGGTAAAGGCGTTTCGGCGCCCCGCAATGTAGGAGCGACGTTGCGCGTTCATTGCCTTGGATTCCTCGGTGGAATATGCGCTGGAGTGCAGGTCGGTCACCTGCAACAGCGTATAATCACGCGAAAGACCCGGAATGGTCACGGTTGCGGTGCTCGGGGTCACCAGCTGCTTGCCCGTGATCTCCAGCACCTCTGCCTTATCGGATGCCAGCCGGATCGACTTGACGTACACCGTCTCGCCGCCCTTATCGGTATCTGCAAAATCCAAGCGCAAAGACGTCATCACAGCGCCCTCCTTCTCTGCATGTGAGAACGGCACGATCACAGTCTGCCAGTCCTTGGCGTTACGCACGTAGTTCGCCGTGCCCTTGCTCTTGTAGCTGGTACCGTTCACGTCGGTAAAAATGGTCATGGAAAACTCGGTTCCCGTTACGTTTTCGGTCTTGAGCGTGACAATGGCATAGGCAATGCTGTTCCAATCGGCGGATTCCAGCCCCAGCAGCTGCATGTAGGTGGCGTAATCAAAGGTCAGATTGGGATTGCGCACCTTATCACCGTCGGTGGTCATTTTGAGTGCAGAGGCATCCCCATCGGTCGCAATGGAGGCAGCGCAATACTTCCCTCCGATCAGCAAGGCGTTTGCGCTGTTCTCATAAAACGTGATCAGCGTGCCACTGGTAGGACTCTCGGGCGTGATCTCGATCTGCAGCCCCTCGGTTTCGGTTTCCGGCTCGGTTTCAGGCTCTGCGGTCGATTCTTGAATCGACCCTACGGTTTCGGTTGCGATCTCACTTGTCACCTCATCGGTCACGGGCGTGGTCTCGCTTCCGCCTGCGTCCGGCGTGCCGCATGCTGCCAAAGTCAGCAGCATGCAAAGCAGCAACGCACTCGCGATCTGTCTTACATATTTTTTCACAATTGCTTACCTCTCTTTGTAAAATAGAGGGGGCGCGATCAGTTATCCTTGCTCTTGGTAGCGATCTCGACAAGGATCTTGCCAAGGAACGCGTCAAAGGTCATAGTGCCAAGGTCCGCATACTTGCGCGAACGTACTGCAACCATGCCGGACTCGATCTCCTTTGCACCCACTACCAGCATGTAGGGCACCTTTTCGGTCTGTGCGGAACGGATCTTATAGCCGATGGTGTTGTTGGAGCGGTCAATTTCCACTCTTACGCCTGCCTGGGCCAGCTTGTTTGCCAAGCCCTCGCAATAAGCAAGCTCGTTGTCGCCCATGGGCAGCACCTTGACCTGCGTGGGAGCCATCCACATAGGCAGCGCGCCTGCATACTTCTCAAGCAGCAGCGCCAGCGTTCTTTCGTAGCAGCCCAGCGAGGTTCTGTGAATGATATAGGGGGTGACGCGGGAGTCGGTGGAGTCGGTGTACTCCATGCCAAACTTCTTTGCCAGCAGCATGTCGATCTGGATGGTTACGATGGTATCCTCCTTGCCGAATACGTTCTTGCACTGGATATCGAGCTTCGGACCGTAGAAAGCGGCTTCGTCGATACCGATTTCATATTTAATGCCGTTTTCGTCAAGAAGTCTGCCCATGATCTCCTGCGCTTCATTCCACTGCTCCGCAGTACCCTCGTACTTGTCGGTACGGTTGGGATCCCACTGTGAGAAACGGAAGGAGCAATCCTCACGAAGTCCCAGCGCATCAAGCATATAGAGCGCAAGGTCAAGACAACCGCGGAACTCCTGCTCAAGCTGCTCGGGAGTAAGGATAAGATGTCCCTC
>JAZRQR010000178.1:0-4843 GCA_045650025.1 Eubacteriales bacterium | reverse complement strand
TTTTCTTACCATCGCATGAGCACTGTGTATGATCGTGCTTATTGGTTGCGGAGGTGGGATTTTTCATTGCCCGCCCCAGTCGCATAGGAGTTTTCTGCGGCTCGACGCTTCGCTTACTCTCGCCTTGAAAACTCCTTGCTTTGTGGGGTATCGCTGCGCGAAAACGATACTCAATCGTTTTCGCTTGCTCACCCACTACCTCCTCCGGAGGTCGTGGTGGCAATTCAAAATCTCGCTTCGTGACGAAAAAAGAACAAAGCAGTCCGTTTGGACTGCTTTGTTCTTTTTTGGTTGCGGAGGTGGGATTTGAACCTCACGGCCTCCGGGTTATGAGCCCGACGAGCTACCAGGCTGCTCTACTCCGCGATATTGATTTGTTCCCGCTTGGTGCCGGTGACCGGGGTCGAACCGGTACGATACTCACGTATCACGGGATTTTAAGTCCCGGGCGTCTGCCTATTCCGCCACACCGGCGTTCAAGCATGGCCTCTTTTAAAGGACCTGTATATTATAACACCCGAAATGATGTTTGTCAACCCCTTTTTCAAAAAAAGTTGAAAAATATTTTCGCGCTTCTCTTTTGCGGCTCGAATCCCCCTGCCCTGCTTGACAAAAATTTCTTTCTTTGCTATACTCCTATTATATACACCTTCGGAGGAAATTATGAAAAAATTCCTGATCTTTTTGATGCTTGTTTCCCTTTTTTCGCTCGCGTCCTGTGATCGCGGCGCTGATGCAGTCGAATCGTATGACACCACCGACACCATCGCGACCGAGCAAGAGACCACCGCAACCGAAACGCAAACAGAAAGTGAGCCGACACCCGTGAAATTCTTCCAAAATCCCCTTTCCGACGTTTCCGCGCCCGACCCCTGCGTGGTTTACCACGACGGCTATTACTATGCCGTTTACACCGAGGTGTGGGGCATCACCCTTTACAGAAGCACCTCGCTGGAGACCGTGGTACGCGATGAAAAGCTGACGATCCATACCGCGTTCAGCGGCACCACGTGCACCTCCCTTTGGGCGCCCGAGCTGCACTACAATCCTGCAACCGATCGCTGGTACGTGTATTTCAGCGATGCGACCGAGTCCTTTGACTTTTTCTCGATCCGCATGATGTGCATCGAGTCCAAAACAAACGACCCTTGGGGCGAATACGTGCTCAAGGGCTGCACCGATCCCGATCTTTTGGCGATCGACCAGACCGTATTCTACGACGAGGTCTCGGGCACGCTGTACACGGCATTCTCCGAGTTCACCGACGAGCGCGGGCAGGTCATTACGCTGGCGGTCATGGAAAACCCCTGGACGATATCCGATCAGCGCATGATGATCTCCTACCCCAAATACGGCTGGGAGAAAAAGGGCAAGACAGAGGGCAAGGATGAGCGCGTCAACGAGGGACCTGTGTTCCTCTTGCACAAGGGCAAGCTCTCGCTGGTCTATTCCGCAAGCGGCTGCTGGTCGGAATACTATTGCCTTGGCTTGATCGAATTTACGGGTGAAGATTTCTCGCCCGAGAACATCATGGACAAGAACAACTGGAGCAAGAAAAACATGCCTGTTTTCGAGGCTGCCAACGAGGTTTACGGCGTGGGGCACTGCACCTTTTTCACCTCGCCCGACGGTAGCGAGACTTGGATCGCCTACCACGGCATGGCAACCCCCGACGCGGGCGAGAGCAACCGTTTCATGTACGCCCAGCGCATCAGCTTTGACCAAAACAACCTGCCCGTGATCGGCGAGCCGATCAGCCGCGACACCGAGATCGGTGTGCCGAGTGGGGAGAAATAATACGATTCCTTCCCGTCCGAAGCCGCGCAGGCGGCAACGAAAAGACGCCGAGCTTTCGGCGTTTTTTGTTTTTATTTGTTCTTTTCCGCTTTCTCGATCTGCTTGACGGCATCGATACCGGCTCTTGCCGCGATGGGCAAGCCGCCCGGTGCCATTTGCCATTGCGTGGCGAGAAACACGTTCGAAAGTCCCGGAATTTCGCCCGACATTTGCACGGGAGGTGCTCCTGCGGGCATGATAAAGCTCATAAACGAGCCAACCTCAGAGCCCACGAAGCGCGCATAGGTGGCGGGCGTCCAGGTATCGATGCACGCGATCTTGCCCTGCAACGCAGGCATGCGCGCGCAAATGATGCTTTGCACGGCATCGGCGATCTGCTGCTTACGCGCGGCATACGCCTCGCGATCCTGACGCAATGCAACCAGCGCCTTGGTGTCCTGTTCCAGGCAGTAGATCATGGTCTGCACCACACTCTTGCCCTCGGGGGCAAAGGACGGCTCATGCGAAAACTCGCGCAGCATCAGATACTCGCCGCAAAGCACCGCCCGATGCTCCGCGGGAATCTCAATTACCACGTCGCCGCGGAAAGGAGGTTTGGGTGCATCCAGCGAAAAGGCGCAATGCAATGCGGAAAAGCGGATCATATTGGGATCCCCGTACTGCGCCGCCAGCTTGGGCGGCATATAGGCACGGTCCAGCAGCGTGCCAAACGCCACGGCGGGGTCGGCCGTGACAATGACGTAATCCCCCTTGACGCTTGTACCGTTATCCAGGACAAGTGCATCCGCCCTTCCCTCCTGCACGCAAATTTGCGACACGCCCGTGGCAAGCTGCAGCTTACCGCCAAGCGAGGTAAAGCGCTCGACCATGCGATCCGCCATGGCACAGGACGCACCGCGCGGAATATCGCCGTTTCCGCCCGTAAAGGTGGCAAACACCATGATCAACGCAAGCGCGCTGAAATGCACGGGGAAAAAGCATTTCAAAAACTCGGACACAAAGGGATCCTTAAATTGCGCGGACAAATCCCCAACGCTGCATTTATAATATTTCAGCAGATCGGGCACGGCAAGCAGTTTTTCCGCCGCATTGCTTTTGCGCGCACAAGCCTTTCCGCCCATATCGTTGAGCCTTTGCATGGAACGCACGGCATGGATCAGGCTGCGGATCTCCTTTTTATCAGCAGGAGAAAGCGCCAGCATTTCGCGCTCCAGGCGCTCGATCTCGCGATAAAGCGAGAGCTTCTTCCCGTTCTTTTCAAAGGTATACAGGGCCTCGGGGCAATGCAGCCCGATGCCATTTCCCAGCACGCCCAGCCGCTCCCACATCTGATAAAAATCGGTGACTTGGTTGGTACCTGTCAGCCAATGGATGCAATTGTCGATGTGGTAGCCCTTGCGGTCCCAGCCCGTCAGGTTGCCGCCTGCGCGAAAGTGTCGCTCGTAGACGGTGGCTTGATGTCCGTCTGCTTGTGCGCAGATGCCTGCAGCAAGTCCTGCCACGCCTGCGCCTATGATAATAACATTTGCCATAAAATTTATTCCGTTTCTGCAGTTTGCTCTGCGACCAATTTCTCATTGTCGGTCTTGCAGGTCAGATACAGGATCTGATACTCCTGTGCCAGCTCGTCAAGCAAGCGGCGTGCCGACTCGGCACGAGCGGTGTCCAGGTAAACAAAGGGATCATCCAGCACAAGGCAGGGCTTTTGCTGCTCAAACAAGCCGTCCGCCAAGGACAGTCGCAGGCAAAATCCCACCATATCGCGCCAGCCGCTGCTCAGATACTCGATGCTGCGGCTCTTGCCCTTTTCCATGAGCGTGATGCCAAAATCGGTATCCATGCTAAAGCGCAGCTGCTCGCCGCTCATTTGCTGCATGCGCAAAAGGAACGCCTCCTGCATGTTTCCAAGGTAGCGCGTGGAAAGATTCTCGCGCGCCTCGGCAAGGTACTTTTCCGCATATGCAATGGCGGTATAGTTAGCGTTCTGCACCGCCAAGGTGTCCTCCAGCGCCTGCTTTTCGGCAACCAGCGCACCGTATGCGTCTGCCGCCTCGTAAAGCGCATCCGCACGCTGCATCAGGTCTGCCAGCTGCGCGCTTTGCTGCTTGCAAAGCTCCCTGCTCTGCTCCCACTCGGCAGAAATGACTGCAGGATCACGCAGCAGGGCGGTGGTATCCTCGCCCTGCTCGGCAAGACTGCGCACGTTTTTCTCGCTTGCATAGGTGCGCGCCGCGTTTTCCTTTTGCTCGATCTCGGCTCTGCGGCGTTGCAGCTCGGAGAGCACCGTGCGCATTTCAAAGAGCACGGCAGCGCAATTTTTGCGGTCAAACGGGCGGTTCCAGCGCGCCAGGAACGTGCTGATGCGATCCCAAGCAGCATCCGCCTCCACCAGCGTTCCCTCGTACAGCTCGTCCCTTGCCTTTTGCTGCTCGCAAAGGCGCAGATACTGCTCGGTAGCATGGCGCAACGTGCTCAGCGCGGCAATATAGCCGCCCTCCACGTCCAGTCCGTGCTTTTTTGCCAGCGCAACCGGCACGGCTGCCTTATCGGTATATGTTTCTCTGCATGCCTGCGCCAGCCCCAGCTCGCGCTCACGCTCACTCAAAAGTCGCTTCTTGGTTTCAATCTGGAATGCCGCATCGGCTGCGCGCTTGGCTCTGCCGGACAGCTGTGCCGCCGAAATGGCGCCCAGCAGCACGTAAACGGCAAGACCCAGTAACGCAAGACCGCCAACGCCGCACAAAATGCCCAGCCCGACACGGCTAAGCAGCAAAAGCACGGCTGCCGTGATCAGCATAGCGACCGAAAGGCACGCCAGCACCACGCCAAACACCTTGCCTGCGGATGCTCTTTTGCCCGGCTTGCCCACCTTGGGAGGTGCGGGATTGCCAATGGCATCTGCCTGATCCTGCAGGGATGCCGCCAGCGCGGTATGCGCGCGGATCTCGCTCTCCAGCTCACGCAGCTCGCGGCATACGCCCAGCGCCTGATCGATCTCGGCAAGCGGAGTTATGCCGTTTTGCATCATGGGCGAAAGCTGTGCCAT
>JAZRQR010000177.1:0-11195 GCA_045650025.1 Eubacteriales bacterium | reverse complement strand
TGGCTCACAGAACGACATGGCTACGATCCGACTTCGCTGACTGCCAGCGAGCCCTTGGGGCCTACCAGGGTGATCTTTTCATTGCCGGTAGCGAACTGACCGGGCTGGCTGAGCATCTTCTTTACAGTCAGCTCTGCGCCTGCACCATACAGTACCTCAACGGCCTCCTTGGTCAAGTGGATGTGTCTGGCAGAGGTTTCAACCAGAATTTTGTTTTCCATAATGACATCTCCTTAAATATGTTTTAAAAAATTTTTGCATAAAAACACGGATTTCTCCATTATTAGTTCTATTATAGCACATTCTCTTTCGCTTGTAAAGGGATTTTTTGAATAATAACGCATGTATATCATGATAATTTTAGGGCATACTGTCAATATTCGAACAAAGAGGAGCGCGGAGATGGAGCAAACGGATCACAAGATAGCGGGAGAGATACTGGACAGCATTCAGCAAAGCGGCGGCTGCGTGACCAAGGGGGAGGGCGAGAAGATATATTGTCTTTCGATCATTGGGCAGATCGAGGGGCACTATATCCTGCCGGACGGGCAAAAGGCAACAAAATACGAGCACATCATTCCCCTTTTGGTATCGATTGAGCAGGACACCGAAACGGACGGGCTGCTGATTCTGCCCAACACCATGGGCGGTGACGTGGAGGCGGGCTTGGCGATTGCTGAGGTGATTGCCTCAATGACAAAGCCGACGGCATCAGTGGTGCTGGGCGGCGGGCATTCGATTGGCGTGCCGCTTGCGGTTGCGGCAAAGCGATCGTTTATTGTGCCCAGTGCTACCATGACCATTCACCCCGTGCGCATCAACGGGCTGGTGGTGGGTGCACCGCAGACCTACACGTACCTTTCGCAGATGCAAAAGCGCATTATTGATTTCATATGCAGTCATTCGCGCGCCAACGAGGAGGAGATCCACACGCTGATGATGCGCCCTGACATGATTGCAACCGACGTTGGCTCGGTGATTGAAGGCGCGGAGGCGGTGGAATACGGACTGATTGACGCGGTGGGCGGCATCGACGCTGCCTTGGCAGACCTGAAAAGGCAGATCAAGCAAAAAAAGAGGAAGAAATAAACGGATTTGCCACGACCGACCGCGTATCCCACCATGTGTCATCCTGAGCGGAGTATGAAATCCCGTTTATGTCGCAATGTTTTTCGGATACCCTTATTCGGGATTTCATACGAAGTCGAAGTTTTGCGCAGCGTAATAGCATGGAGCGAAGCAAAACCGCAAGCGCGACAAGCGCGCAGCGGGATCTGCGAACGGTTTATAACACGTCTGCCTGCACAAACTAATAATGGAACGTGATCAATTCGGGTTCGCTGCTCAATTGCAACAAAGGCTCGACCGACATTGAGGAAACCCATCGGAGATCCCGCTGCGCGCTTCCATCCGTCGCGCTCGCGGTTTTGCTCCACTCCGCTCCGCTGCGTTCTGCAAAACTTCGACTCGGTCGTGCATGCACTCCCTTCGCTCAGGATGACACTTAGGGGATAGTCACCTTTACTGCTTTGATTAGAAAAAACGACCCAAGCCCGTAAAGACTTGGATCGTTCTCTATTCAATTATGCCCCTTACAGTTTCCGCAATTCGTATAGCCCTTGGATAGCAGCTCTGCGATCTCTTGCTCCGTGCCTGCAAAATCCTCGCGGTTCTTTTCCGAAATGGTGGCAACGCTGGAGCAGGTAGGCTTGTGTATCTTCTTGGAGCTTACGTTGAGCACGTAGTGCAGCAGTCCGTCATCGGGATAGGTGGTCTCCTCACCGGGCGTGGTGGGTCCGCCGTCTGCCTCCAGATAGCTCTCGCCCGTCGCGTAATCGATCACCACACCGGGCTGCACGTTGTACATAAACACGCAGAAGCAAACGCCCTCGCCCTCGTCCTCAACCGACCATGCCTCCATCACCGCGCCGTCTGCAAGCAAATTGTTGCCCGAAAATACCGGCGTGACGCGGTACATGACGTGGTTGTCCGTTTCCTTGATGTAGTCGGCGATCATATTTTCAAACGGGATCATGTTCTCGTTGAAATAGCGCGTACCGGTCAGCAGATTGTTTGCATTGGCGTCCTCGCCCGTGATCTGCCAGCCGATCAGGTGGCAGCGGTTATACAAATTGCCGCCGTTGACAATGCTGTACTGTGCCTGTACCCAGCCCGTGGGCTTGATGCTGCTGATGTTGCCGCGATCCCCTGTGGGCATCAGATCCTTGCCGCAGCACGCCATGACCTGCGTGCATCTGCCAAGCTCGTCCAGCGCACCGTAGGTCTCATACGACGCGGTGACCTTTTCCGGAGCGGTAAACCACGGCACGTTGCCATTGAGCGCGACGTACGCTTGCCCGCTGTAGGCAGGAATGCCGGAAAGATCGATATCGGAGGCAGGCTCGTCGGTCTCTGCCTCAGTGGGCGTTTCGGGTTCGGGAGCCGCGGTCGATTCTACGTTCGACTCTGTCGAACTACTCGACCCTACGGAATCGGGCGCGGTCGTGCCCTCGGTGGGCTGCTCGGTGGGGGCTTCGGTATCCTCTGCCACCGTAGTCTGCTGCGTAATGGGAGCGGTGGTATCGGCAGCGGTGGTGTCCACTACGCCCGCATTCTGTCCGTCACAAGCGGAAATGCACAGCAGCAGCGCCAACAGCAGCGCAGCAAGTGCGCGCGTCAGCATGCCCCTTTGAAACAGCTTTTTAAAATCCAGCATGGCTTACTCTCCTTTTCGTACGTAAACTTGCTCGGTAATGCATTCGTGCGAATACCCCGCAAACTCCTCGCTGCGCGCAAGCACAAACCCAAGCGCAGACAGATCGGCGGTAAAATGGCGGTCACCCGGATAGGCGCGATTCCAGCGGTACAGATACACCTGCTCGGCGCACTCGGCAGGGATCTCCCCATCCTCGGCAAAATAGTATTCCCCGGGCGCAGCATCCAGCCACGGCGTGTCGCTGACGCGCACGGGCGCATCCGACTCAAATTGCTTTTTGGTGTATGGCGTGACCCACAGCCGGGTCTGTGCCGCAATCTCCAGCAGCCTTGCGCGCAGTACCCTGTCCTGACTCTGCCTGCGGTGATTGAACATCATACCGCCTGCATCGTCTATACAAACCATGAGAATCATGCGTACACCTCCTTTGCGTGATATGCGTGGACGCGCCATGCACGCCGTGCGATAGTAGGGGCGATTCACGAATCGCCCGCGGACGCGCCATGCACGCCCCTGCATGCTACCAGTATACCACAAATCTGCATCCCACGCAAGATACACGGCAAAAATTCTTGCCTTTTGCGCGCGCGTGTGTTATACTATAAAGAAAAAGCCACGGAGGAATCCCCCATGACATACAACAAATTGGTGCGTGACCGCATTCCCGAGATCATCCACACCAAGGGCGGCACGTGCAAAACGCGTATTCTCTCGGACGAGGAATACGCGCAAAAATTGGATCAAAAGCTTGGCGAGGAGCTTGCCGAGTTCCTTGACTCGCACAACCCCGAGGAGCTGGCAGACCTGCTTGAGGTCATGTACGCCTGCGCCGCCTTGCAAAACCTCTCCCCTGCCGACCTCGAACAAATCCGCGCCGAAAAAGCCGCCAAGCGCGGCGGGTTTGCGGACAAGATTTTGCTCATTGAGAGCTGAGATGTCCGGCGCATGCAATGCTCGTAGGGGCGACCACCGGTCGCCCCTGCGTTTTTTTGCGCAGCGCACTCAGATTCCTTGCTCTATCAAGGTCAGCAGATCGGCAACCGAGCGCTCACCCGTTTCCATATCCGAATAGAAATGTGCGTAAAACGCATCCGCATCCTGTGCGGTAGGCGAGCTGCGCACCATGCAAGCGTGCTTTTGCAACAGCGGAATGCACGAGCCTGAGCCAAACAGCAAATGCTCCAGCAGAATGGTGGAGTTGATCGCCAGCGCCTGCTCCAGCTTGGCGGTAAAATCGCGGTCGGGCGCGGTAGCAATGGCAAAGCCGTCGGGATGGTTATGCGTCACCACCACGGCAGACGCATTCTTGATCAACGCGCGTCTGGAAATATCACGCGCGATGGGGTACGCCTCGTTGACGGTGCCGTCGCACACGTGATAAAAATCGATCAGCTGCATGCGGTTATTGAACATCAGGGCATACACGCGCTCGCGATCCAAGCCCAGATAGTACGGCTCCATATACGCCCTGACCTTGCCAAAGGTGTCAAGTCTGGGCGGCTGCGGACGCTGCTCAATGGCGCTGCGGCGGATAACGTCACCCATCAGGCGCAGCATCATTGCCGTTTTTTCTCCCACACCCTCGGTCAGCTCCAGCACCTCGGGCTGCGCGTTGAGCACGCCCCAAAGACCGCCGTTTTGCTCCAGTAGCGCGTGCGCCGTGCCGTTGGTATCGCCGCGCGGCACCGAATAGTATAAAAGCATTTCCAAAAGCTCGTGCGAGGAAAAGCCGTCCGGCCCTTCAATGCAATATCTCTGACGCATTCTCTCGCGGTGATTTTCATGCAGATTTTGACTCATATGGCTCCTTTTGGCGCATCCTTGCAGGTGTGCGCATGACATTTCTTGTATTGTAAACTCCATTATACAACAAAATGAAAATGAAATCAAGCCCTCAAAATGCCGCTCTTGACAAAAGACATATTTGCAGGTATAATATAGCATGGAAACAACTCCCAAGGAGGTAATTGACATGAAACCTACCGTAAGACTGCTTTGCCTGGTGGCGGCACTGCTGCTCTGTCTGCCCCTTTTGGCAGGATGTAACGGCGGCAATACCGACACGCCTACCGAGCCGGAGACAACCGAGCAAGCTACGCAAGCCGAGCCCCCGACCGAGTCCGAAGCAGAGACCGAGACCGAGACCGAGGTGCAAACCGAGCCTGTACCCACCGGACCCAAGAGCTCGCTGAGCTTTTCCGAATTGAACGGTGACATTGTGCTTGCGGATTACTTTGTAAACGTAAACCAATGCTCCTTTGCCCTGACCGAGCAGGGTACGCTGTGCCTGAGCACCTCCGATACCCCTGCCGACCTTTCCCAGAGCGACCCTTACGTGCACCTGCTTTACGGCAAGCTGCTGGAGGATCTGGGCTACCAGAGCACCAGCACCCGCTCCTATTCGCACATGGTGCTGCGCGTGCGCTCAACGGGCAGAAGCTCCAACCTTTTCTCGCTCTTCGGCTACTCCTCCAACAACCCCAAGGGCGACGGTCTGACCGGTCAGATGGATGCCTACCTTGGAAACTCCGAGGATTGGCAGTACCTTTACTTTGACCTTTCATCCTTCAAGAAGAACCTGATCACCTTCCGCTTTGATATGAGCGGTATGGCGGCTGCCGACGGCGAGACGCTGGAGATCAGCGACATTACCTTCTATGAAACCGCCGAGCAGGCACAGGCGCTGCTGGTGCCTGACTATTACCCCGTTATTGAACAGAGCGCGGACGACTACGTTGCCAAGATCATGTCCTTTAACGTGCAGACCGAGAACGGCACGCAGGTACGCGCCGACATCCGCATGACCATGCTGCGCAACCTGCTCGACGAGTACAAGCCCGACTCGATCGGTATGCAGGAGGTCACCACCAAGTGGCGCGATATGATGGATTCCTATTGCTTCAACCAAAGCTACGCAGGCGTTGGTGAGCCCCGTACCGCGGGCGGTGAGGCATGTCCCATTTACTACCGCTCGGATAAGTTTGAGCTGGTGGACAGCGGCACGTTCTGGCTGTCTGACACCCCCGACGTAGCAGGCTCGCAGTTTGAGGAAAGCCTGTACGTGCGCATTTGCACCTGGGCGCACCTGCGCGACAAGGTGACGGGCAAGGAATACGTGCACGTCAACACGCACCTTGACAACCTGGGCAGCTCGGAGGGCAGAAGCCTGCGTACCAAGCAGATCGTGGTCATTCTGCAATTCCTGCAGCGCTTTGGCGACATGCCCATGGTCATGACGGGCGACCTGAACCAGGCGGCGGTGAACAGCGAGGGCAACCAGTACGCCGTTTACAAGACGTTGACCGGCGCCAAGGCATTTGAGCTGGCAGACGGCACCAAGGCATATTCCCCCTTCTCCAACGCACGCTACGATGCAGCAGACAACATGCCCGAGGGCACCTGCGCAACCATGACCGCTTACTACGACGAAAACGGCAGCAAGTACAACCCCGCCAAGGAGCCGATTGACTACGTGCTCTACACCGGCGCTTCGCTGACCGCGCTTTCCTACAAGATCCGCCTGTACGACGTGGGAGGTCTGTATCTCTCCGACCACCTGCCCGTCATCTGCGAGATCAAGTTTGCTCCCGCACCCACGGCTGAATAAAACAACAACGATTCCAGAGGTATTTTATGAAAAAAATCACAGCACTTTTCGCCTTTCTTCTGACGTTTGCGCTCCTGCTGGGTGCGCTGGCGGCTTGTCAGAACGACACCCCCTCGGACACCGATACCGATGCCCCCACCGGCGCAGAGCAGTCCACCGAAATCCAGATTCCCGAATTCAGCATCGAAGCCGGCGACGGCAGCGCGACTGTAACCACCGAGTCCGGCTTTACCTACACCGCAACCGGCTATGACACCCTTGGTGACAAGACCTTTGGCTTTGAAAGCGGTCTTGTACTGAACCTGGGCGACGCGTTTACAGACGAATTCAACCGCTTTACCATCAAGTACGTGGCCTCCGCTCCCATGAAGATCACCATTTCCTACACCGAAAAGGATGAACCCATGCAGGACACCTTCTACCTGGAGGCAGGCGAAAAGGAATTCCGCGCCGTCAACCATAAGTACTTCCAGAAGGTGCGCGGCAGTGCCCTTGTCACCATGCAGATTGATACCTGCGAGAACAAGAACGCAGAATTCGTACTGCTTGACCTTGTCACCGAGAACGTTGCCGTAGGCAAATCGCAACTGTATCTGGAAGGCAGCCGCTATACCTTAGGCGTAGACCTCAAGTGGGGCGGCGCGATCCACTCCCTGGAAGACAAGCAGTGCCCCCTTGCAGACGTGACCAACCTGGTTAACATGCACGACGAGGGCAGACTGATCCAGCAATCCTACTACGGCGTGTTCTACCGCGAGGCGGAATACGAAGAGGGCGGTTACCTTGGCGTTGAGGGCGTTGCGTACAACCCCGTGCAGGGCGGTGACGTAAAGGGTCGCGACAGCCGCATCATTGACTTCGTCATTGAAGACAACTACATTTACATCAAAGCACAGCCCCTGGACTGGCCGCTGAGCAATTCCCTGACCCCCAGCTACATGGAAAACAAATACGTCATGGAAGACGAATACGTGTACGTTTTCAACCGCTTTTTGGACTTCTCGGGTTGGGAGCATCCCACCCTCGACCAAGAGCTTCCCGCGGTTTACACGGTCAACGTGCTGGACACCTTTGTATGGTACGACGGCGGCAAGCCCTGGACGGGTGATACGCTGAGCACCGAAAGCGACTGGAGCAAGGTTGACCCCAACACCAACAAGTCCAGCCATTACCTGCAGCTCAAGGAGCCCAACACCGAGACCTGGTGCGCGCTGATCAACAGCGAAACGCAGTACGGCGTGGGCATTTACGTGCCGAACATTGACCTGATCCTGACCATGCGTTACCTTTCGGGTCAGAAGGGCTCTAACCTTGGAAAGGGCAACCCCTGCAGCTACATGTCTCCCTTGGCAAGGATCGCATTCAAGTCCTATGAAGCCATTGAATACAGCTACTTGCTGACCGCAGGCGACATCAACGAGATCCGCGACGTCTTTACCAAGAACCGCGACTTTGACGCCAACGAGGGCTTGAACGTCAAGAGACCCTCCCGTGCCCCCTACGTGGAACAAGGCGTTGACGTGACCCTGGATCTTTCCGTATCCGACAGCATTGGCATGATCTACTACCCCCGCAACACCGAATACGGCTATGACGAGGCAGAAAAGGCATTTTTCTTTAAGGCAACCGCCGAAGACCCCAACGTCACCTTTGTGCTGGATCAGGGTGGAAACCAGCTGTTTTCCGAGGATTACCACACCATTGAGATCACATACATGATCCCCACCACCAACGAGGATTCGTCCTATGAGACCCAGCTGTTCCTGTGCTGCGGTAGCGTCTCCGCTCCCACTGCCGAAGCGGCAGTAACGGGCGAGCTGATCGCAGACGGTCAGTACCACACCCTGCAGATCGAGGTCAAGGATCTCGAATTCTGGAACGGCTTGATCCATATGATCCGCTTTGACTACTTCTCTGCTCCCACCGCAGGCGACGTAGTCTACGTCAAGACCGTCAAATTGGTTTCGAACTGACGCACCACCCAAGCAAAACGAATTTCGGCAGAGGGCTTGCCCCTCTGCCGATTTTGTGTTATAATTATCCGTAGGGGCGGATTCCATATCCGCCCACCACAAACCGTAGGGGCGGATTCCATATCCGCCCACCACAAACCGTAGGGGCGGATTCCATATCCGCCTCGATGCGGGAGCATATGGAATGCTCCCCTACGGCATCGCGGCGGGAGCAATCAAACATACAAAGGAACAAAACATGCAACAGGATAAAGAATTTTTAGGCAACGCCCCCGTGGGACGGCTGCTTTTCAAGCTGGCATTGCCCACCGTGGTGGCGCAGCTGGTCAATATGCTTTACAACGTGGTAGACCGCATCTACATCGGGCACATTGCAGGTTACGGTGACCTTGCGCTGACCGGTGTGGGCGTCTGTCTGCCGCTGATCATGATCGTCTCTGCCTTTGCCGCGCTGATCGGCTCGGGCGGTGCGCCGCGCGCCTCGATTGCCATGGGCGAGCGCGATTACGAAAAAGCCGAGCGCATTTTGGGCGGCTGCTTTGGCTTGCAGCTCATCATCTCCGCAATTTTAACCGCGGTATTGCTGTTGTGGAACAAACCGCTGCTGCTTGCCTTTGGTGCCAGCGAAAACACCATTGCCTACGCCACCGAATATATGAGCACGTACGCAATAGGCACGTTGTTCGTACAGCTGACGCTGGGCATGAACGCTTTCATCTCCGCCCAAGGTTTTACGCGCACGTCCATGCTGTCGGTTATCATCGGTGCGGCATGCAATATTGTGCTTGACCCCATTTTGATCTACGGGCTGGGACTTGGCGTGCGCGGCGCGGCAATTGCCACGGTGCTCTCGCAAGCGGTATCCACCGTTTGGATCCTGCTCTTTTTACTGGGTAAAAACACGCACCTGAGGCTGCGCCCCAAATATATGTTGCCCGTACCGCACATCGTGCTCCCCTGCCTGGCGCTGGGTCTTGCCACCTTTGTCATGCAATCCAGCGAGAGCGTCATTGCCATTTGCTTTAACACCTCGCTGCGTACCTACGGCGGTGATATTGCGGTGGGGGCAATGACCATTCTGACCAGCGTGATGCAGTTTGCCATGCTGCCCATGCAAGGCATGGCGCAGGGCGCACAGCCCATTCTTTCCTACAATTTCGGTGCAAAACAAGCAGACCGCGTCAAGCGCACCTACAAGCTGCTGCTTGTGAGCTGCATGATCTATTCGGTCACGCTCTGGTCGTTGGTCATGCTGTTTCCGCAGGTATTTGTGGGCATGTTCACCGACCAAGCCGCACTTGCCGCATTTGCCGCGCCCATGCTGCGCATTTATTACGCAGGCATGTTGCTCTTCGGCATTCAGATCGCTTGCCAGATGACCTTTGTCTCGCTTGGCAAGGCGCTTTGTTCGGTCGCAGTGGCGGTCACGCGCAAATTCGTGCTGCTGCTTCCCTTGATCTACATCGTGCCTGCGCTCATGGAGCACAAGACCACGGGCGTCTACCTCGCCGAACCGATTGCCGACGTGCTGGCGGTCACCTTTACCGCAATCTTGTTCGTGTTCGTGTTCAAACGGGCAATGAAAGGACTTGAAAAAGAGGCTGCGTAAAGCGGACTTCGCATAAGGATGTTTGATATTATTTTGTAGGGGTCGACGGTCTCGCTGCGGCTCGGTCACGCCACGGCTCTGACAGCCGCGAATGGGCTGTCATTCACTACCGTGTCGCCGCTTCGCTACCTCGGCGACCCGTTAAGACCCAAAATTGATCCGCAGAAAACAAAGAGGTAACCCCGACAGATTTTTGAAGGTCTGTCGGGGTTAATATTATTCAATTAGGATCTTCACAATAATATGTGTGTAAGATATATTTAGTCCATTTATTCGCTTCTATTTCCAAACTTCTGTCTGTCCGCTTTTCGTCTTCAAGAAAATACCATTGATAATAATGGGTTAATTCATGGGCTACACTAAACAATATATCTTCGATGGAATTTCTTTCGGTCTGTTTTGCTGCGATATAAATTTTGGGATATGTCTTTATATCAGCATCCCCATCAAAAAATACTCCGTAATATTTGTGACCATCTGTTTGACTGATAAAATGCGTTGTATTATCAAACATGATTTTTACTCTAATAGGAAAATAATAATTTGCTCTGATGAATTTAATAAACTGCTTTATTTCGTTTTTAGTAACTTCATTAAACCCTTTGGAAAATACACACCTGATACCGGTTTCCTTGGCAGAGTCAATATATTCATTTTTGAATTCTTTTTCTATCCAAAATATCAAGTCACTCACCTCAACAAACAAACATTTTCATTCTGTTTTATCGCCGGTTTCGCCTTTGTATTACAAAGGCACAGGGCAAAGCCCATACCCCTTGTAGTGCGGGGGGTTACTCCCGCCGCCGTATCGGCATAAATCTTTTGTCACGGCGGGATGCAAGCATATTTCGCTTCGCTCAATGTCAAGTTTGCTTCGCAAACATTGCCCCCGCCCTACGATGTAACCCCATTATAACACAAATCGGCAGAGAACGCAAGAGTGATATTCCGACTTCGTCGGAGTGATATTGTCGCTTACGCGACAGTGATATTAAAGCCTGTGGCTTTAGTGATATTTTATTCGCCATAAATCTCGCGTAGCGAATATCACTCTTGCTTTCTCTACCGATTTGTGATATAATAGAAATAGCATTGTAGGGGTATGGGCTTTGCCCGATGCCAGCGTTGCTTGCAACGCTGTAATACAATGGCGAAACTGGCGATAAAACAGAACGATAAATAAGAATTTATCTAACTGTCAGAGGATGTTAATTGGGAATATTTAATAGAACATATTAAGCAAAATATAAATTTAGAGGTTTTTATGGTAATAAGGTTAGCAACGAAAAA
>JAZRQR010000176.1:0-1811 GCA_045650025.1 Eubacteriales bacterium | reverse complement strand
CCCTCCCCAGCGGGGAGGCTCCTGTGCGCGTCCGTTTTTGCTTTTTTATCCGCTGTGCCAATCGTATTTTCATCCGTCTTGCTCATTTTTACAGTAAGGTTGCCCGATGCAAAGCCTCCCCGCTGGGGAGGGGGACCGCGGAGTGAGCCTGCGAACGGGCGGTGGTGGGGGTTCCCATACGGACGCTCTTTCACGTCTTCATATCAAAATAGCATGAATCTGTTCACATCCGAACAAATTCATGCTATTTTTTCGTTAACTTATCAACCCTATGAGCGGTGGCATTTTTACATTTATAGCGCAAACGGCTTGAACTTATCGTCCTCGGTAAGCTCCAGCGCGTCAATGATCGCTTCAAAGCGTGCGCGCGCCTCGACAAGCCCCTTGGGGTGATGCGCGTCCGAGCCGAGATAGAACTTGCATCCTTGGCTCTTTGCAATGCGATACGGGCGCATGGTGTCCGCGCTCTGCGGATCATGCAGATTGACGTTGAGCTCCACGCCCATGCCGGATTTTGCCACGCGGGCAAACAGCTCAGCGTACTGCTCGTCGGAAATTGCGTTGAGAATATCGTCGCGGCTGCCCTCCGAATGGCTTGCCATCAGGCTGCAGGTAAAGTGCGCCAGTCCCATCTTGTAAAACGGCAGATCCATGTCCAGCAGCGCGTGATTACGTGCCAGGTACAGCTCTGCTCTGCGCGCAGACGAGGTATCCTCGGGGGCAATGGTAAAGCCGGTCATGTGAAGGTGGCTGGTGGGCACGATGATAAACTCAAACGCATCCAGCATCTCATCAGAGATGCCCACCGTGCAGAACTGATCCATATCGATCTCACAGCCAAAGTGGAAGCGGCACGCCTGACTCTGCGGCAGCGGCAAAATTGCCTGCACGTGCGCAAAATTCTGCGCAGCATACCAACCGCTCGCACCGGGCACGTTTTCATCCCAGTAGTGATCGGTCACGCAAATATCGGCAAGTCCCTCGCGCTCACCGTACGCAAGCAATGCATCCGCCGTCTGCTCGGGGTCATCTGAGCATAGCGAGAGCTGCGAGTGCAGGTGCAGATCGTGGTCAATGGAAAACCTGCTCATACTTTAAGAAAGGAAACGCTTAAGGTTTTCATAGCCTCTTGCGATAGCGGCATAGCAATCCTCCGCGCCCTCAAACTCGATGGAATAATAGCCGTCATATCCCGTGGCGCGAATGATCTCAATGCACTTTTGTACGTTGCAATCGCCCTCGCCAACCGCTGCGCCCGCAAAGTAGTTGCAGCCGCGCGTTCTGCCGTAGCCGGGCTTGGGCTCGGTGGACTTATACATATCCTTGGCGTGTACGTGCACTGCATAGGGAGCAACGCGCGAAACGGCGGTTGCGTTATCCTCGTCCGCACATACAAAGTTGCCCACGTCGACCAAAAGGCCGAAATTATCGTGCGCGACCGCGTTGAACAGCTGCTCTACGCGATAAGAATCCTGTGCAATGTAGCCGTGGTTCTCGGAGCATGTGATAATGCCGCACTGTGCACCGTACTCGGTAATGGTGCGCGCGTTATCTGCAATGGTAGGCAGCATCAGCCCAAAGCTTCTGCCATTTCCCTGCTTGGTGGTGCCGTAGCACACGTCGTGACGCATCACCGAGCAGCCAAGCTCAACCGCTACGTCGATCTGCGCCTTCATGCGATCCACCTCTGCCTGGTTAGCAGCAGCGGTGTCGTGGTACAAATTTGCGCCGATGGTGTAGGCATTGATGGTCATACCGCAGGCGCCGGCTCTCTTTTTGAGCCCCTTGGCAAACGCCAATCTCTCTGCCTG
>JAZRQR010000175.1:0-1072 GCA_045650025.1 Eubacteriales bacterium | reverse complement strand
AGATCGATCTGCATCTGCTGCATATCAATGGGCAAATGCCCTGCGGATTGCGCGGCGTCCACGCAAAACAGCATGCCGTGCCGCTTGCAAAACGCGCCAAGGGCAGAGAGCGGCATGACCGAGGACACGATGTTGGACATGTGTGAGCACACCAACATGCGCGTGTTAGGTTGCTTTTTGGCGGCAGCGTCTGTGATGATGCGTGCCGTGCCCACGTGCGGATCGGATGCGGGGGAGAGAAAGGTATCAAACGTGATCACCCCGCGCTTTTGCAGGTCACACAGCGGACGATAGACCGCGTTGTGCTCCATGTCCGAGCACAGCACGTGATCCCCCTGCCGCAAAGCCCCGTGCAACGCAAGATTGAGCGCGTGGGTCGCACCCGAGGTGAATACCACGCGCTCGGGACCGCTTGCTCCGAAGAATTGCGCCAAAGCGCATCTGCAATCATACACCATCTGCGCGGCGGCATCCGAAAGCGCATGCGCACCGTGTCCGGGATTGCCGCCTGCACGTGTCATGCAATCGTACACCGCGCGGTGCACGGCGGCGGGCTTGGGCCACGAGGTGGCAGCGTGGTCGAGATACACGGGTGCGCTCATACGCCGCTCTCCATATATTCGCGCACGGCAATGCCTGCGCGGTCAAGCACGAATGCCGCATTAGGCTTTTGCGCACTTGCAAACGCTACGCCGTAAACGCAGCCCGCGTGCGTGTGCGAGTAGCTGAGCTTGATCACCTCGGCACGCACGGCAGCGCGCATGAGTGCGTCGCGCGCCTTGGCGGCATAGGTGGCAGAGCCGATCACCGCAACCGTTTGCCCACGGGCGGGCATGGAATTTTGCTGAGTATCATTGTCCGAACGTTTCATTTGGTGACCGCCTTTCATGAAGGGTTACGCCCTTCAATGTCAATATATGTCGGCGGTGGGGGATGGGTGCATGCGTAGTGCAGCTTTTCGCACCAGTCCCGCGCCGCAGCAAACGACAAAGGCGACATTGGTCGCGTAGACAATGACGGTTGCCGAGCCCTCGGGCAAGAGCAGTGAGGCGTGCACGTTTTCGGGCGGCAG
>JAZRQR010000174.1:0-7023 GCA_045650025.1 Eubacteriales bacterium | reverse complement strand
TCTGCGGTGACCTTGAGTGCCAAGAAGTCGATCACGCTGGGATGGAACTGTCTTTCCTGTGCCTCGAACGCCATCTTGATCGCGTCCGAAATCTTACTCAGATTAAAATCTACAACCTTGCCGTCTCTTTTTAAAACCTTGTACATAACTGCTCTCCTTTTTTGTTTCGTTTTTATGAAGTAAAATAAAATACTGTAAAAACACCGAAAGCGGTGCTTTTACAGTATACTATAAGTCGAATTATTTGTCAATACCTTTTGACACAATATTTTGATATTTTTTTGCATTTTAACACAATATATTGTGTTTGCCTCATCAAACGCCACGCAGCTCGGCGCGAGGAATATAGGCTTTGAGCACATTGACCAAATCCTGCATTTGGTTTTTGTCGTATCCGCCAAGACCCGTTCCGATCAGGTCGCCCGAGTCGATAAAGCCCTGCAGATAATGCTTGTGATCCCCTGCCAGCCACACGCCCATATCCTCAATATCCTCAGCGGAGTGCAGCTGCTTGACCACCGTGGTGCGCAGCTCAAACGGCACGCCCGATCCGCGCAAAAGAGCAATGCTCTGCTCAATGGGGGCAACGTCAAAGTGCGGCACACCCACGGTTTGCGCATACTTCTCGCGGCTGTTTTTGATGTCCATGGCAACGTAATCCAGCAAGCCCTCGCGCATCAGCGCCTCCAGGCGATCGGGATACGAGCCGTTGGTATCCAGCTTAACGGCAAAGCCCAGATCGCGCACGCGCAAAATAAACTCGCGCAGATCGTGCTGCAAAAGCGGCTCGCCGCCCGTGATGGCAACGCCGTCCAACACGCCTTGGCGCTTTTTGAGAAAGGCATAGATCTCCTCCTCAAAATACGCGGGATTCTCGCCCGGACGCAACACAAGCGAGGCATTATGGCAGAACGGGCAACGCATATTGCACCCGCCCGTGAACACGGTGCACGCCATATGATCGGGGTAATCAAGCAGCGTCAGCTTCTGAATTCCCTGAATGTTCATGCGCTTCCCTCCTTTTTGTTGACCTTGGAGGACACGATCTGTCCGTTATCCATGCGCAGCACGCGGTCGGCACGCTCGGCAATTGCCATGTCGTGCGTGACCATGATCAGCGTCTGACCCAAAAGATCCTTGGTCTCCAGCAGCAGGTCCAGCACCTCGTCGGCGTTTTCTCTGTCCAAGTTTCCCGTAGGCTCATCGGCAAACACCACCAGGGGCAGATTGATCAGCGCACGCGCAATGGCAACGCGCTGCATCTGACCGCCCGAAAGCTCACCGGGCAGGTGGTGGAGGCGGTCGCCAAGTCCTAAGGACGCAACCAGCTTTTTCAGGTTTTCTTCATAGGAAATATCTTCCTTATTGCACATCAGCGTAGGCACCAGAATATTTTCCAGCGCAGTAAACTGCGGAATGAGATTATGGCTCTGGAACACCATGCCAATGTGATTGCCGCGAAAGCGCGCCAGCTCATCGGGCGCCATGGCGGTAATTTCCCTGCCGCGAATGATCACCTTGCCCGCGTTGGGACGATCCAAGCCAGCCATGGTGTGCAGCAGCGTGGATTTACCCGAGCCGGACGAACCGATGATGGCAACAAACTCGCCCTCATACACACGCAAATTGACGCGATTGACCGCGTTGACCACTTCATCGTATTGCTTGTACTGGCGGATCAGATCCACCGTTTCCACAACAACTCTTCTGTCTTCCATCATAACACCTCCTCGGTTTCCTGCCCTGCAGCCCCCAGGGGCGCGTTACGCCGTTTCCAAAGCAGATACGGCACAAGGCAGGACGTAAAGCCGCAGGCTACCGAAACGGCAGCGCACAGGGCAAGCGCCCACAGCGGCATATAATAATTGTAATTGACCGCCAAAGCCATGCCAAACGCGGGCAACAAACGGCTCATAGTCAGATACAGCAACGCATTAAACGCATAGCTCATGCCCAGCGTGACCAGAAATGCAATGCCCGAGAGCGTAGCACCCGCTGTCATATGCAATCCGCGGATCTCCTTGCCAAAGCCGCCCAGCGCCTGCAGCATGTAAAATTCCTCTTCCCTTCTGCGGTAGAACAGCATTTGCGAGAAGAACCAGATCAGGGGGGAGACGACCAGGACGAATGCCGCGATCACAGCGGTGACCAGGTGATCCTGTCGCGCGTCTGCGATCATATCGTCAAAGAACGTGCCGTTTCGCTGATATTTCCATGCAAAATCAGCAGCAAGCGTTTCAATCTGCTCTGCCAGCGCATCCGCCTCGGTCAGCGTCAAGCCGTCCTCCAGGTACACGGTCATCACGTCACGCGCACCGTCCATGGCGGTCAGTCGGCAGAAGGTTGCGGTCTGCATGCCCACGGTCAGGTAGCTGTCCGAGGGGCACTCGGTCATCACGGCACACACCACGTATTCACCCGTGGCAGTTCCCGTGCTTCCGTAATGGAAGGTGTAATGCTCCAGCTGCTGGAGCAGGATCTGATCGCGGCGCGTGAACATGCGGTTTTCCGTGATCCTACCGTCCACGTAGGAGGCAAAATACACGGTGTCACCCACCTGAAAATCAAAGCGCTGCGCGCCAAGAATCTGCTCGCTGACGATAATGGCGTACGGATTTTCCAGCACGGCATAGGGGTCTCCCTCAAAGGTGTAAAGCCCCGAGGCGATGGCGTTATCGATCCACGTCTTGTCCACAGCGGTATATTTGTAGGAATTGGTGGCAATCGAGAAGCCGTCGCGCTCACCCTCGCTCTTGACGCCGTATTCGCCGTATGCCAGGGCGTTCTCACTCTTGAGCAGCATGTGCGCAAGCAGATCGTCCGCTCTTGCCTGCTCCTCGGCGCTGACGTATGCAACGCCCTGCATAGCGCGAATGGCATCGGAAAGGTACTGCACGTCTGCATTGACCGATTCTGCCGTGTCGGCATCGTAATACGGGCGCACGGGCTTGTTGTCCTCGTCCACGGGCGTTTCGTCCGGCAGCATCTCGTATGCCAGCGTAAACTCGTCTACGGCAAGGGTTTGCTTGGTCTTGATCATGTCGGCCATGTACAGCCCCGAGATAAAGAGCGAGGCAAACGCCACAGCCGAGCACACAAGACGGATATAGTATTTACGCATGCGCCACATGCCTGCCAGCTCGTAATCGCGCGGAAAGCGCTTGCCGAACAGGTGCAGCGAGCGGCGCGGCGAGGTGACAAGACCTGCATTATTGCGCGAGACGATGAGCGACATGGGTGTTTTGCCCGCCATAAAGCGCACGGGCAAAAAGACCGAGAGCAGCACGCTGGTGCCCGAGAGTGCCAGCACCTTGATAGGCGCCGACCAGGCAAAGCAAAACAGCACGCCGCCTGGCAGATAAATTGCCAGCATGAGGGCTGCGGAAAGCAGCATTGCCGGCAAAAAGGTCAGCGCGGCAATGGCGGCAAGCTCAAAGAAGGTCACGCGGAACAGCATGCGGAAATCCGCGCCGCAGGTCATGTAAATGCCGTATTGGAACTGGTGATTCTCCACGCGCATGACGTACAAAACGGTCAATATCACGGCGCAAAGCAAAAGCATTCCAAGACAGATCAGCGCGTAACGCCACACACCGGGCGTGACGTACTCGGTCTGATAGGTATACAAGGGGGTAAACTCGTATTGCCAGCTGAGCATCATGCATCGCTCGCGGAACTTGGAAAAGCTGCGCTCCACGTCCGCGCCCTTGAGCGTGACGTGCGCTTCGCTGCTCTCGCTACCCTCGATGATATCCACCTCGTAAAACGAATCGTCAATAGCGGATTGTCCATTCAGCATATTTTTAAAGGTGGCGGTCTGCGTGGGCGTCAGCTCGGGAAGGATGACGTGATAGGAATACGATTCACTGACGCGCTGCTTGGCAATGGCGTTATTGGTATCCAGCGAAAAGGTCAGCGACCAAAAAATGCTTTGCACCACCAAAAGCGCCAGAAAAAAGCCCGCGTATTCCCGCCAACCGAGCAGGACGGTGCGGAAGGCATTCTTCACGCTTCGTTTGAAAAGGTTCATATACACTCCCCTATCCTTTAATAATATCTCTGCACGGCAATGACCTTGCCCAGCACCTCGGCTCTGGGAACGATGATGGGCTGCATGGTCTTGTTTTCGGGCTGCAGGCGGTAGTGCCCGTCTTCCTTATAAAAGCGCTTGACGGTTGCGCTGTCATCCACCATAGCCACCACGATCTCCCCGTTATCGGCATACGCGCAGCGGTTGACAATGACCACGTCACCGTCCAGAATGCCCGCATCGATCATACTCTCTCCCTGCACGCGCAGGGCAAACAGGTTTTCGCGGTCATAGCCGCCTTGCGGCACAAAGGGTACCACGCCCTCGTAATTCTCTGCTGCCAGGATGGGCTGCCCCGCGGTCACTCTGCCAAGCAGCGGCACGCCGGCAGCTGCAGGCACGTCATCGCAAAGGCGCAGGGCGCGGCTCTTGCCCTCGTCCTTGATGATATATCCCAGCATTTCCAATCTGCCCAGGTACATGTGCACGGTCGAGGTGCTCTTATAATCCAGCGCATCCTGAATGTCGCGCACGCTGGGGGCATACCCGCGCTCACGAATGGTTTTGGCAATATAATCGTATACGCGTTGTTCTCTTTGGTTGAGCTTTTGCATATCTTCACACTCCATAAATGATCGTTACCTTTATTATAGCATACGCGCGCCGAAATTGCAAACATTTGTTCTGTTTGAGTCCACGGCATTTTTCACAATCTTTCCATGCGCAATTTGTTCGATTTTCATAGAATTTATTTTCCTGTTTGCTCTTGCAAAACAATGCGATTTATTATATAATTATATTGGGAGAAAAAGGGCTTCGCTCTCTTTCCCGGCTGACTTTATAAAAAAATAATTGATATATTAAAGGAGAACCGCACCATGACCAACAACAAGTACGTTTTGGATTGGATCAACGAAATGGCAGAGATGACCCGTCCCGACAATATTGTCTGGATCGACGGCACCGAGGAACAGGCAGAGGCGCTCAGAGCCGAGGCTTGCGCAACCGGTGAGATCATCAAGCTCAACCAGGATCTGCTTCCCGGCTGCTATTTGCACCGCACCGCGATCAACGACGTTGCTCGTGTAGAAGGCAGAACCTACATCTGCACCCCCACCAAGGAACAGGCAGGTAACATCAACAACTGGATGGCACCCGAGGAGATGTACGCAAAGCTCAAGAAGCTGTACACCGGCTCCATGAAGGGTCGCACCATGTACGTCATTCCCTACTCCATGTCTATCGTAGGCTCTCCCTTTGCCAAGTACGGCATTGAGCTGACCGACTCGATCTACGTCGTGCTCAACATGCTGATCATGACCCGCGTTGGCACCTCCGTTCTGGAAGCGCTGGGCGATTCCGCTGACTACATCAAGGGTCTGCACGCAAAGGCCGATCTGGATGAGAACAACCGTTACATCACCCACTTCCCGCAGGATAACACCATCATGTCGGTCAACTCCGGCTACGGCGGCAACGTACTGCTGGGCAAGAAGTGCTTCGCTTTGCGTATTGCTTCTTACCTTGGCAGAAAGGAAGGCTGGATGGCAGAGCACATGCTCATTCTGGGCGTGACTTACCCCAATGGCGAGAAGAAGTACCTGACCGCTGCATTCCCCTCCGCTTGCGGTAAGACCAACCTGGCTATGCTGATCCCCCCCAAGTTCTACACCGAGCAGGGCTACAAGGTAGAGTGCATTGGTGACGACATTGCTTGGCTGCGCGTCGGCGAGGACGGCAGACTGTGGGCTGTCAACCCCGAGAACGGCTTCTTTGGCGTAGCTCCCGGTACCAACGAGCAGTCCAACCCCAACGCACTGGCATCCGCTATGCGTGACACCATCTTTACCAACGTTTGCCACGACCTTGACAACAACACCGTTTGGTGGGAAGGTCTTGACTCGGAGCCCCCCAAGAACGCACTCAACTGGAGAGGCGAGGAATGGGACTACACCAAGTACGACAAGAACAACAAGGTTGCTACCGCAGGTGCTCACCCCAACTCCCGCTTTACCTCCAAGGCAACCAATTGCCCCTGCCTGTCCGAGGCTTACTATAAGCCCGAGGGCGTACCGGTAAGCGCAATCGTATTCGGCGGCAGACGCGCAAAGACCGCTCCCCTGGTTTACCAGTCCACCACCTGGCAGAACGGTGCATTCGTCGGCTCTATCATGGCTTCCGAGACCACCGCAGCAGCTGCAGGTGCTGTCGGCGTAGTTCGCCGTGACCCCATGGCAATGCGTCCCTTCGTGGGCTACGATATGGGCGAGTACTTCGGTCACTGGCTCAAGATGGGCACCACCATTCCCAATCCTCCCAAGATCTTCCACGTCAACTGGTTCAGAACCGATGACGAAGGTCACTTCATCTGGCCCGGCTTTGGCGACAACATGAGAGTTCTCTCCTGGATTCTCGACAGATGCGAGGGCAAGGTTGGCGCTACCATGTCTCCCATCGGTTACCTGCCTCTGCCCGAGGACATTTGCGTTGAGGGCTTGGAGGGTATTTCCACCGAGACCATCCGCGACCTGCTCAGCGTTGACGTTGACTCCTGGCTGGAGGACGTTGCCAACATCCGCAAGTTCTATGCCGAGATCGGCGACAGCGTGCCTGCTACCATGCATGCAGAGTTGGATGCACTTGAGGCAAGACTGCTGGCTGCAAAGTAATATGTATTTTATTGGGGCTGAGTGATTTACTCAGCCCCTTTGTATTTGCGAAGAGGTGAAAGAGCGTCCGTGTAATGCACCTCATCAAAACGGACTTTCTCTTGTAAAATCACTCAAATACATAGTACAAAAAAAGAGGTCAAGTGAAGGACCAATGTCATTAAGTTACGGAAAACTCATAGCGGGCATCCAAACAATGTGGGTACGCGCCAAAAAGCCGTCCCCTCGGGGGAAGGTGGGATCCCACAAGCGCAGCGCAGTGGGAGGAAGGGGTAGCGTATCAAATTTGGAACGTTTTGTTTCGTACAAATCGCATACAAAATT
>JAZRQR010000173.1:0-1024 GCA_045650025.1 Eubacteriales bacterium | reverse complement strand
CTTAGCGCGCTCTTGCAGCGTATCCGAATTAATGCAGGGGTCATAGGTCACGATCACGGGATCAATACCCTCTGCCTGCAGTTGCTTAGCGCGCAGTAAAAATTCACGGCGCAGCTCGTAGTCCACCGAATATGCCACGCGGAACTGTCCGTCAAAGGCAACGTAGACCACCGCGCTGTTCTTGCGCTTTTTGTAAATCTTCTCATTGTCCTTGCGAGGCAGACGCACGTCGCGTGCCGCAAGGTAGTCGTAATCACCCATCATCACGCAGGTGATGCCGTTCATATACAGGGTCATGCCGTTTTCGGCAACGCTCATGACCTCAATCTTGGTCGCGTCGGGATCGTTCTCCTGCTCGTCGCCCGCAATATCGGCAAGCGTACCGCCCAGGGCACGCAAAAGCACGCGGGTCTTATCCATATACGTGCCGATGTCGCTATCACCGCGCACCGTGATCTGCGAGGAGCCGTATGCGGTAAACATCTGCCCTGCATCAAACATGAGTGCCTTGACGTCCTTGTATTCCTCGGGCGCACCCGCACCGATCACGGCACAGCCGTGGTGCAAAAGCGTCTTACCCGCCACAAATGCGGGAATGGCACCGAACAGCAGCATGGAAAGCGGCATGGCGGCATTGATGCACACCATAAACGCGGTCAGCGCATGCATGCCGCGTCCCGTGGCAATATAGCTTGCGGATGCACATGCAATGGCGCAAACCAAAATAACGCTGTAAATGATATTCAGCGCAATGCCGCGCTCCGCACCTGCGCCCGTGCGACGGAAATAACCGCCCACAAAGCCCAGGCTTCTCACCCGATACGCACCTGCGCGCGGCTTGTGCGCCTGCTCTCCGCCCTTAACGGGAAGGCGGGATTGCAGGGCGGTATCTGCCACCTTTTCAATGCCGTAGCGCGGCTTGCCCGTGCGTACAACTCTGAAATTACGCTCTTGGTGGTACAGATCCAGCACGTCGGCTATGGTGCAAAGCGTCAGCGCAAGCATCGGGATGCTGTTAAACATC
>JAZRQR010000172.1:0-4362 GCA_045650025.1 Eubacteriales bacterium | reverse complement strand
TTTTCTTCTGCCTGTGTGACCCGCCAGCATTCAAACGCATCGGTGAGCACATCCGAAAAATATAACGTGCGATTGCCGCACCGTGATTTCGGAGATTTCAGCATCTGCGGTTTGCCTTTGCTTTTATAGGCGCTCTTATTTACGGAAAGCGATCTGCCGCGCAGATTGATATCCGACCATTTGAGTGCCACAATTTCCGCACGGCGCATACCAAGTAAAAGCGCGCATAACAACATCAAGCGTGTTTTCGGAGGCTCCTGTTCCAGCGCTTCCACAAAGCGTTTAGCTTCGTCATCATTGTAGACATCCAAAGGCTTGTTCATGATCTTTGGAAACTCCACACAACCGCCGCGCAGTTTGTTTTCCTCGATGATCCCCATCCGGCAAGCCTCGGTGATTACAGAAGAAAAGATGGTTGCATAACGCTTGACCGTTGCTGCGGCAAGTGGCGCTGAATCTTCTGCATTCGCCCGTGCTTCGGGAGTCATCAGATAATCGACAGACGCCTGCTGATGCTTGACCGTAATATCAGAAAGACGCACATCCCCAAAAGACGGAATGATAAACTGCTCCGCTATGGATGTATAGAAGCGAACGGTATTCGGGGAGAGCTTCTTCTCAATCCGTTTCAGATAATGCTCTCGAATGCACGTCCCGACCGTCATGCCGAATGCATTTGACATGATCGTATCGCTTTTCATGCCGGGGATATATGATCCGCTGTGCACCGCCGCTTCAAAGAGCGCCGCAAATTCCTCCACACCCTTTTTCTCCTGTGCCGGTGTCATTCCTTTTTTCGGTCGATAGGTTGCCGATAACAGCTCCTGTTTTCCGTCCTTCATGCCGTTGGAAACACGAACGCAATATGTACCGTTCTTTCTCTTATAGTAATTTGCCAATGTGTTCACCTCATAATTTTGCTAAAAAAGTAAAGCCTTTTTGATTCCTCGCCATTTCATTGACAGAGCATTTCATTTCCATCAGAAACCGTGGTATGAATGGCGGGATCAGCGTGTCTTTCTTAATTTACATCGTTATCACCTTCCTTGGGTTGTTTTCATGATAGATAAATCCGTCGGTTTTGCCGCGGAATTTTGGATATAAAAAAGCTGCCTGTTACATCCGAAAAGCGCATACAGGCAGCACAACAAAAAAACGCCGATCTCTTTTTTTGAAATCGGCGTTCGTACACTATTCGATTTTATGGCGGTACAATCTATGGACGCACCTTTGATGGTACATATTATACTACGGACAAAAGGAAATGTCAAGGAAAACAGACGGAAATTTCGCGGAAAATTCACGGAACGAAAACGGAACATTTCTGACCTTGTTCACGAAATCTTTACGAAACTTTATATACAATCACAATCGCGTATGTAATATCATGCAATCCGTATATTTTCCACGATACCATTATATCACATTCAAATTCCTATGTCAAATCCAAATTTTGTGCAAAAAAAGTTCAATTTCAGCGCAAATTAAGTGCAAATCAAGTGCAAATTCAGATCAAATCCGGTACAAATTCAGTGCATAAAAAACAAAAACCGATTTCTTATTTGAAATCGGAATTCCTATATGATTCATTTTACGGAAAAGACAGGTGCAACATACAGGCACATCTTTGACGATACTTATTATACTACAATGAAAACGAAATGTCAACGAAATTTAACCGAAATTTTTCCGCAATTTTACCGAAGCCTTTCCGAAGAAAAAAGAACATTTCTGATCTTATTCACGAAATATTTACAATATCTGATAAGCAAATACAATCGCAGCGAAAATGATAAACAATAGGCATATTTTCCACGATACTATTATATCACAGTCGAATTCCTATGTCAATCCCAAGTTTGGTTCACGAAAAATGAATGAAATCGGCTTTTATTTACATTTAATTTACAAACGACAGAATCATAACCAGATGCCGCATCAAAAGGATGAATGATGATACACTTTCCACAATATCATTATATCACAGACGAATTCCCATGTCAAACCCAAATTTGTCTCAAAAACGTCTCAGATTCATCTCAATTTTGTCTCAAATTCGTCTCACGATTTTGGATAGATTGTTGATCAGTTTATAATTTTTACATTCGTGATCAGATAACGGAAATTTATAATATAACCCATTGACAAACAATATAACATTTAGTATAATATTATTGGTATCATATGTTATATCAGATGGAGGTATACAATGCAGAAACTGATTAAAAGTATTCGGGAATATCTTGGATTGAGCCAAGCGGACTTCGCAGAAAAGCTGGGAGTCACTTTTGCTACTGTGAATCGCTGGGAAAACGGACGAGCACTTCCCACCAAATTGGCACAGACTTCTTTGTATGAATATTGCAAGGCCCAAGGCGTTCCGGTTTATCAGATGATCCTTGATAAGATCAAAGAATACGCCGACACAATACAGACAGAAGATACCCGAATCATCCTCTATCACGGTTCCAAGTCAGGCATTACAGGCGATATTGCACCCAAGAGCCGGGAAATGTGCGACTTTGGTCGGGGATTTTATATGGGAACGGAACCGGCACAGCCACTGACGCTCATCTGTGACTTTGAAAAATCCAAGTTTTATATCGTCTCCATTGATATGAGCGAACTTGATTCCATCGAAATCAATGCCGACCTTGATTGGGCAATGCTCGTTGCGTTCCATCGCGGCAGAATGGATAAAATTAAAGGTACAGACTTTTATGAAAAATACAGTCAGATCGATGCTGACAAAGACCTTGTGATCGGCAGCATTGCAAATGACAGAATGTTCTATGTCCTTGACAATTTCTTCCTCGGCAATATCACAGATGCGGCTCTTGTAAACAGCCTTTCTGCACTCAAGCTCGGAAAACAGTATGTTGCAAAGACCCAAAAGGCATGTGCCGCTGTCAGAATCGTAAAAGAAATCCCGATCTCGATACTCGAACGGCGATTTTTGCAGGATGAAAGTGATGCCAACCGTCAAAAGGGCATTTCACTTGCAAACGATATCTGCAAAAACTATCGACGCGAAGGGTTGTTCTTTGACGAAATTCTCGATGATGCGAAATAAAGGAGACTGCCATGAACGAACTTCAACTGAAGCTCTGCGATATCCAGGGCAGACTTTTTGAGTTGTCAGCCATCAACGGTTACGACAGTGCCGCCTTCATCAAATCATTCATGACAAGTGATGTCGCACGCGGTCTTGACTCCAAGTTCAACCGCCTGCAATGGGCAGGAGAAGAATACCTTCTGGCAGAACTGGCGGATACAGCAGCACTGCCCACCGGCGGCACCGTATACGACACAGAAGTGCTTTACTGGAGCGGTTATCTGTACCGTTTCTGGCACTTTGCAACAGGCGAGGACAGCCGGGAAATCTACCGTCAGGCTCCTGCTGAAACCATGCAGCGGAATTATCTGATCTTTCATACCCTTGCACCCGAGGCGGCGATTGAGGATTTGAAAGAAATTTTCAAACAGAAGTATACTTGAAGTAATCTTGAAAACTTACAGGAGAACATTATGCCATATGATTTAACAAATCCACTCGTAATTGGTATCAGCTCACGAGCATTATTCAATCTTGAAGCAGAAAATAAAATTTTTGAAGAATATGGACTTGAGAAATATGAAGAGTATCAAGTTCAGCATGAAAACGATATTCTGCAAAAGGGTTCAGCTTTTCAGTTGGTGAAAGCGTTCTTAGGCTTAAATAAACTTTTGCCTGAAAAACGGTTAGTAGAAGTCATCGTTATGAGCCGTAACAGCCCCAATACAAGTTTGCGTATTTTCAACTCTATATCTGATTATGAACTTGATATCACGCGGGCAGCATTATCGGGAGGAGCGCCAATCGCACCATATCTTCATGCATTCAAGACAGACCTGTTTTTATCTGCCAAACGTGATGATGTTCAGCAAGCAATTAACGATAATATTGCTGCCGGTTTAATACTTACAGGAACCCCAAATACGAAAGCAAAGATTGATCAGATCAGGATTGCTTTTGACGGTGATGCTGTTTTATTCAGTCCCGATTCGGAAAGGATTTATCAGCATAAAGGTTTGGAAGCATTTTCTGAATATGAAAAGACAAACGCTAATATCCCAATGAAAAAAGGACCTTTTGCAAATTTTCTCATGACAATTGCACATATTCAGTCACAATTCTCTACTCGCGAAACAACCCCTATCCGTACTGCGTTGGTTACTTCAAGAAATGCCCCTGCGCATGAACGGGCAATTAAAACTCTGCGTGAATGGAATGTACGAATTGATGAAGCATATTTCTTAGGCGGTGTAAGCAAAAAAGAAGTTTTGAATGCCTTTGGAGCACATATTTTCTTCGATGATCAG
>JAZRQR010000171.1:0-7183 GCA_045650025.1 Eubacteriales bacterium | reverse complement strand
GTCCGACTGACCACGGCCGACCCGACCGATGCGGTCACACCGGAGCAGAAGCTCGACGCGCTGCGCAAGCTGGAGCTGATCCGGGAGGACGCCGACCCGCCTTGACGAAAAAGAAACGCCGTGACACGACCGAGCAGGCGGTCATTGAATGGTGGGCGCGGTTCTGTCAGACGAACAATGACACGTTTCTGCCGCTTCTGTTCTGCCGATCACGCTTTCTGGTGCTGTGCGGCGGCGGCGGTTCGGGCAAATCGATCTTTGCAGGGCGCAAGATACTGGAGCGCTGCATCACGGAACCGGGACACCGCGTGCTTGTAGTACGTAAGACAGCGAAATCCTTGCAGGAATCCTGCTTCCGACAGCTCAAGACACAGGCAAACGACTTTTACGGGCGGAATCTCAAATCGGTATCACAGAATCCGATGCGCATCCGATTCACAAACGGATCAGAGATCATCTTTTCCGGACTTGATGACGTAGAGAAGCTGAAATCCATTCACGGCATCACGATGATCTGGATCGAGGAAGCATCCGAGGTTTCCGAATTTGACTTTAACCAGCTCAACATCCGTCTGCGTGACAAGTGTCCGTACTACCATCAGATCATCATCACCTTCAATCCCGTATCTATCACGCATTGGATCAAGAAGCGATTCTTCGACCGTGCGGATCCGCGTGCGACGACACACCGATCGACCTACAAGGACAACCGATTCCTTGACGAAGAGAACATCAAGACGCTGGAAGACTTCCGCGAGACCGATGAGTATTACTACATGGTTTACTGCCTCGGTGAGTGGGGTGTCATCGGTCAGACGGTATTCCCGGCGAAGGTGGTTTCCGAGCGCCTTGCGGCATTGCCGGAGCCTGTCGCCAAAGGATACTTTGTATACAGCGAGGATGCGGTCGGGATAACGGACATCAAATGGGTCGATGATGACCGCAATCCGCTGATCCACATTTACAGACAACCGAGAGAGGGTTTTCCTTACGTCATCGGCGGGGACGTGGCAGGCGATGGATCCGATAGATTTGCTTCGCACGTCATTGACAACGTTGAGAAACGGCAGGACGCGGTGCTGCTCATGACAACGGGAGAAAAAGAGTACGTCAATCAGATGTACTGCCTCGGCATGTACTACAACACCGCGCTGATCGGCATTGAAGCGAACTTCTCCACCTATCCGAACAACGAGCTGCAGCGTCTGCGCTATCCGCGGTTATATGTCCGCGAGTCGCTGGACGAGTACACGCACAAGCCGCGACAGGCGTTTGGCTTCGTGACAAACAAGCTCTCACGCAACACGATCATCGCACGGCTGATCAATTATGTCAAGAACAGCGCATCGCACATCAACGACCGCGCGACGCTGGAAGAAATGCTGACATTTGTCCGAAACGAAGACTTCCGACCGGAAGCGCAGGACGGCGCGCACGATGACCTTGTGATGTCGCTTGCGATCGCACTTGCGATCGGAGATCAGCAGCGCGACTATCCGGAGACGGTCACAGAGGACGCGACCGCTGTCTGGACTGCGGACATGTGGGAGGACTATCGCAGATCAGACAGAGAAACCAGAGAATACCTGCTCCGCAAATGGGGCAAGCCAAAGAAATAAATCACAAAAACGAGAGGGTATAACATGAAAAAGGACGAGCGCAAGCTGCAGCTGTGGCGCGACCGACTGTCATCGGGTGAGGCGGCATATGCAAACGCACACGATGACTTCGTGGACATGGATCGCCTTTATACGGGCAACTACAATACCGTGGATCCTGTGGTAACGGATGACACGGTCAAGACCACGCCGATTTTGCGCAACATTGTGCGCGAGATCATTGAAGCGCAGATCTCCACGGCAATTCCGATGCCGAAGGTCACGGCAAAGCGCAAAGAGGATGAGCATCTTGCAGAGCTGATCGAGGACATGCTGCGCGACGAGATCGACCGTCAGCCGTTTGAGATCCTGAACGACACGCTGGAACGCATGGTGCCGACCTACGGCGGTGCAATCTGGGTATGCGAATGGGACAATGCACACAACACGCACAGCACGTCGGGAGATCTCTTTGTCAATGTACTGCATCCGAAAGCCATCGTACCGCAGCCGGGCGTGACATCGTCTGTCGAGGACATGGACTGGATCATCGTCAAGGTGCCGATGACCAAAACGCAGGTGTTCCGACGCTGGGCGGTACACGTCGAGGAGGAGACCGAGGAAGAACCGGGTATCCGCGACGGACAGGATGCGGCAGAAGCAGCGTCCGACATGGTAACAGTTTATTACGGCTATTACCGCAACGATATGGGCGGTATCGGTCTTTATGCATGGTGTGCGGATACGCAGCTTTGCGACTATGAAGACTATCAAGCGCGCCGACTGCGCCGCTGCAAGACCTGCGGTGCGGAAGAAGACGGTACACAGCCGATCGGCGAACAGACGCTGGACGGCAATTTCCCGGATGTGGAAAAGCCCGCGCGAAAGAAAAAGAACGTATGCCCGTACTGCGGCGGCGACAAGTGGGAGGAATCCGACGAGGAATATCAGATCATCTCCGATCCTCCGCTCCGCTCTGACGGCACACCGATCTTTGACGCCATGCAGACGGTCACGGAGACAGGTGACGTTGACGCACTCGGTCAGCCGATCATGACGGTCACCTATCAGCCGGAATACATCCCGTACTACAAGCCGGACATCTATCCGATCTGCGTACAGCGCAACACCTCGCGCTACGGACGACTGATCGGCGAATCCGATGCAAAGCAGATAAAAACGCAGCAGAACGCGATCAACCGTCTGGAAGCGAAGATCATTGCCAAAGCGGTGCGCCTTTCCGCCATCCAGACAACGCCGCCTTACTGCCAGCTCGACGTGACGGCGGGTGATGTGCAGACGCTGGCGATCGACAATGTCGCGGACATGCAGATGTTCAACAAATTTGATTTTGCCTTCTCGGTCGAGCAGGAGCTTGCGCTTGAGGAGCAGCAGTACCAGCACGCGCGTCAGATCATCGGTATCACGGACTCCTATCAGGGACGAACCGACCGAACGGCGACCTCCGGCAAAGCAAAAGAGTTTTCCGCAGCACAGGCGGCAGGACGAATGGAATCCAAGCGCAAGAACAAGGAAGCGGCATTTGCATCGATGTATGAGACGATGTTCAAGTTCGCGCTTGCCTATGCAGACGAACCGAGATCAGTGCGATCACGCGACGATCACGGTCAGACGATCTACCGCGAATTCAACAAATGGGATTTCCTGCGCCGTGATGAAGCGGGTGAATGGTACTGGATGGATGACTTCCTCTTCTCCTGCGACACGGCGACACCGCTTGCAAACAACCGTGAAGCGATGTGGCAGGAGACACGTGCAAACCTGCAGGCGGGTGCCTTTGGTGATCCGACATCCCTTGACACGATCATGATGTTCTGGCAGAAGATGCAGCTGCTCCATTATCCGGGTGCAGGTGAGACGCTGCGCTACCTTGAGGACATCCGTCAGCGCCAGCAGGAGCAGGCACAGCAGCAAATGCAGATGCAGCAAATGCAAATGCAGATGCAGCAGGAGCAGCAAGCGGCAGCAGAAGCACAGCAGCTGCGCGGAGAGGCTGCGGCGGCTCGTCAGTCGGAGGACGAGATGCAGATGCGCATTATTGAGCAGGCGCGCGCAGACGCAAAGGAAATGGCACAGGCGCATATGGGACAGGGACAGACTGCCCCGGGTGCTTGATATACAACGCACACCGAGAGGGGGTGAGACAATGGCAAAGGGTACTTATGCGGGCAAGATCGGCAACGGCGGCACCCAGAAGGTCGCAGCGATCCATACTCCCGACAAGGCAAAGAAGGGTACGGTCAAGACCGGCTCTGATCTCCGCGTAAAGGGCGGCAAGTAATCTGCATATTTGCAGAAATCATGCAGATTAACGACACAACGGCACGGAGGTGCTGATCTCGCAGGTGAACAGCGCAAAAATCACAGGTGACGGGAGCTGATCCCGATCATGAAAGGACACACAATGGATATCGAAACAACAACGATGACCGGAGCGGAAGGTACAGCCGACTCCGGCGCGACCGATACCAGAACAGGTGAGCAGATGCTTGCAGATGCGTTTGCCGAATACGGCAGCGGAAACAGCGGAGAAGTCGCATCCTCCGCAGACGCAGAAGAAGCGGAAGCTGACTACCCGACAGGGGAAGAAGAAGGTACCGAGCAGAATGATGCAGGTACGGAAAACACACAGGACAAAGACAAGAATGCCGTCTATGCAGATGCAAGACGGCGGGCAGAGGCAAAATTACAGCGCGAGCGGCAGGCGTTTGAGTCCGAAAAGAAGCGCGCGATCGAGGATGGTATCAATGCGGAGATCGCACAGATGGGACTGATCGATCCGGCAACACAGCAGCCGATCAAGGATGCTGCGGGACTGCGCGCCTACCGCGAAGCGCTTGCGGCGAGACGCATGGAGCAGGCAGCAGGTGCAAAGGGCATGACTTCCGACGAGCTGAAGGAGCTTGTAGAGCTGCACCCGGACGTTGCTGCGGCAAAAGCGGAACGCGAGGAAAACGCAAGACAGGCAGCAGCAAACCAGCGCGCAGCAGCGGAAGCGCATGTCAAGGAGCAGATTGCGGAGATCGGCAAGCTGAATCCGGCGATCAAATCCTTTTCCGACCTTCGCGCGCTCGACCGCTTTGACGCGATCTACGCAAAGATCAAACGCGGATACTCCGTGGTTGATGCGTACCGCACCGAGTACAGCGATGCGCTGACCGATGCGCGCGTCAGAGAAGCGGAGCAGCGCGTACGGAACGGAACCGCAGGAAAATCGCACATGCAGCGCATGGATTCCCGCGGGGATGGCGGTGTTGAGGTACCCAATGATGAGGTATCCCTGCTTTCCCGCTTGACGGGCAAATCAGCCGATGATGCGAGAAAGTCGCTTTCCCGTTTCCACAAGTAAAAATGCCTCTGCCATTTGAAGCGCATAGCGCAGAAAGGAAAAACACAAATGGCAGGCTTTATTCCCAAGTTTTACCACGACGGCGCGGTGGACTCTTTCGTTCATTTCCCCGCAGCCGCAGGCGAATACCATATCGGTATGGCTCTTACCCAGACCTCCGGCAATCTGACCAAGGCAAGCGGCTCCACGAAGCCCACCTACATCTGTATGTTCGAAGGCACCGCGGAAAACGCAGGCGATGCGATCGCTGCGATCCCGGTTGACGAATCCACAGAATTCGAAGTCGTTCTGACTGCGGCTGTTTCCGGTCTCGCAGCAGGTACTCGTGCAAACATCTCCACGGACGGCATGTCCCTTGTCGCAGGTGAGAGCGGCGTATTCCGCGTCGTTTCTGCGTCCGGCGCTGCCATCGGCGATGTTGTTGTCGGCAGATTTGCATAATTAAAAGGAGGTACATAACACTATGGCAAACATTATTTTCTCTGAATCCACGGGCGTAAATGATCCCGTATTTGGCAAGTTTCAGGCTCCGATCAAGGCGATGATCATGGACTATGCAGAGCCGTTTGAGAAGGAATCCATGCTCAACACGCTTTTTGCGATGGAAAAGTCAGAGCATTTCGCAGAATCCTACAACGCTCTCACCTCTATGGAAAACTGGGAGCCTGTCGGCGAAAACGGCAGCCATCCCACCAACGGCTTTGAGGCGGGTCCCGCAAAGCTGATCCACAACTACACTTGGAAGTCCCAGTTCTCCATCTCGCAGGAGATGATCGAGGACACCAATTTCGCTGAGATCAGACGTCAGCCGCGCGCCTTCACCAAGGCTTATTACCGTACCCGTGAAGAGCTGGGTGCTGCAATGTACGGCGGTGCGATCTCCGGTCTGAAGACCGTCAAGGTCGGTGCGCAGGTCATCGACATCACCGGTGCTGACGGCGAAGCGCTGTTCTCTACTGCACACAAGTCTGCGGGCAAGGCAAAGACACAGTCCAACAAGTTCTCCGATGAGATCTCCAACGATGCGATCCTCTACATGGAATCCATGATGCAGAATTTCACCGATGACAACGGCAATCTGCTCGACATCCGTCCCGACACCATTCTGATCCCGAACCTGCCCGATGTCAAGAAGGCAGTCTTCGCAGCACTCGGTGCGGACAAGGATCCCGACACCGCAAACAACGGCTTCAACTACAACTACGGACGCTTCAACATCATCGTCTGGGGTTATCTCAACCGATACATCACCGCAGGCACGTCCCCGTGGATCATGCTTGACTCCAACTTTGCAAAGGATTACTTCGGCGCGGTATTCCAGGACAGAACCGCAATGACTGTCCGCTCCGTCATCGAAGAAAACGATGCAAACACATGGTACGGTCGCGCACGCTTCGGTGCAGGCTTCACGAACTTCCGCTTTGCTTCAGTCGGCGGCGCTTCCGGCGGCACGAAGCTCATCAACGCTTAATTTTGGGTAAATACCCGGAACAAAGACAGGGGAGATCACCGGGGATCGGTGGTCTCCCTTATGCTTTTCGGAGGACTTGATTTATGAAATTGAGAGAAGCGATCAACGCGCTGCGGATGCTGCGGGATGCGCGGATCGAGGAGGAGCTTTATTATCTCTGGCTGTCAGAGCTTGACGGGCGCGTGCAGCTGGAGATCATGCTGTTTGACATTGCGGACGTGATCCGCTATGACGAGGAGCAGTATGATGCAACGCTCATGATCCTGCCGCCGCACGACAACCTGTACATTGACTGGCTGCAATACAAAGCTGCGCAATACTACGGTGAATACGACCGTGCGCAATATCTCGGCGCGGAATTTGAGAAGAAATACAAAGCATTTGCGGCGTGGTACATGAACACATACCGACCTGCCGCAAACAGAAGAAAGGAAGCACAGCGATGGGAAACTTCTATGGCATGAACAGTCTCGGCTGGTACGAATTTGCGAGATCCCGCGGATTCACCGGAACGCCGGAGCAGCTGATGGACTTGATGGTCGGCAATTTTGACCGACTGCTCGATCACACGGCTCTGACGAACCGCGATGCGGACGGGCAGCATCCGATCTCCGCGATTGCGGGGTTGGAGGAGGAGCTTCTCCGGCTGGAAAAAAAGATCGACGCAAAATAAGGAGGGTTTTCTTTGGCAATCACAATTGAAAACGGCGCGCGCGTACTCTAAAGTCGGATCGTAGCCATGTC
>JAZRQR010000170.1:0-4803 GCA_045650025.1 Eubacteriales bacterium | reverse complement strand
ACCTTGTCTTCCTAAGACCGCTTGGCCTCCGACTTTGCGGATGTTGATGCCCTTGGATGCCAGTGCGTCGAATACGCGTGCTGCAGTACCCTTGGCCTTGACCATGCCGCGACCTACGACTGCAACCAGTGCAAGACCGTCCTCAATGGTCACGCTGTCGGGAGATACCGAGCGGCAGATCGCCTGCAGGATTCTCTCTCTCTTGCCCTCCAATGCAGCCGTCGAGGTGACCACCGACATGGTGTCAATGCCCGAGGGCAGATGCTCAAAGGAAATACCGTTTTCTTCCAGGATCTCAAGCACCTTGCGGCCAAAGCCGACCTCGGCGTTCATCATATCCTTTTCAATGTTGATAACCGAGAATTCCTTCTTGCCCGCAATGCCCGTGATTACGCGCTCGGTGTCGTAGTGCGTGGTGGAGGATACGATCATGGTACCCTTGTCCTCAGGGCGGTTGGTGTTGCGGATGTTGATCGGAATGCCTGCGGAACGAACGGGGAACACCGCGTCCTCGTGCAGTACGGTCGCGCCCATGTAGGAAAGCTCGCGCAGCTCGCGGTAGGTAATGGTTTCAATGGTACAGGGATCCTTAACGATGCGGGGGTCGGTCATCAAAAAGCCCGAAACGTCGGTCCAGTTTTCGTAAAGCGTTGCGCCTGCTGCGCGCGCGACAATGGAACCGGTAATATCCGATCCTCCGCGCGAGAAGGTCTTGACCGTGCCGTTTGCCGAGCAGCCATAGAAGCCGGGGATAACGGCGTGGCGGTACTGCGCCAGCTCTGCGGACAGCACGCGGTCAGTCTTTTCTTGGTCAAACGAGCCGTTTTCCTTAAAGAAAATGACGTTCTCGGCATCAATGAAGGGGAAGCCGAGGTACTTTGCTAAAATCAAGCCCGAGAGGTATTCGCCACGGCTTGCCACAAAGTCTCTGCCGGGACGGTGCAGCATTGCGTTTTTGATATATTCGTATTCGCCCGAAAGGTCAAAATCGAGGCCAAGATCACGGATAATGCTATCGTAGCGTTCGGTGATGTTTTTATAGTAATCGTCCACCTCTTGCATGCTCTTCTTTTCGCGAATCATCTGGTAGCAGGTATAGAGCATGTCCGTGACCTTGACGTCATCGGAATAGCGCTTACCGGGAGCGGAGGGAACAACGTATCTGCGTGCGGGGTCTGCCTTAACAATGGCAGCAACCTTTCTGAAATGCTCGGCGTCAGCCAGCGAAGAACCGCCGAATTTCACAACCTTGATCGACATGGAAAATAACTCCTGTAATGAGAATTAGGGGCAGAGCAAAAACCTCTGCCATATTATTATATGTATAAACCCCCGCTCTGTCAAGGGCTTGGGGCAAGGTTTTTGTCACATGCGGGCGTTTTTATACCAAAAAGCCCAGCTTTGCATGGAAATATTTTGCGCACGTCTTGATTTATCGGGCAAAATCATGTAAAATAGAAGTGTAGAAATTTCATTTCCCAAGGAGAATTTACATATGAAATACAGCTTTACACCCGCGGACATTCTGCTTCCCGATTTTTCTGAGCACCAGGCATATCAATGGGCGGTCGTGGCATGCGACCAGTTTACCAGCGAGCCCGAATACTGGGAGGCGGTGGAGCGCAAGGTGGGGGGCGCACCCTCTACGCTGCGCCTGATCTTGCCCGAGGTGTATCTGGAGGAGCAGGCAGATCGCATTCCCGGCATCAACACCGCGATGGATGAGTATCTGGTAAGCGTGCTCAAGGAGCATAAGGATTGCATGATCTACGTGCGCCGCTATCAGTCCGACCTGACCATTCGTCAGGGCTTGATCGGCTTGATCGATCTGGAGGAATACGATTACCATAAGGGCGCCGAGACACGCATCCGCGCCACCGAGGGCACGGTGCTGGAGCGCATTCCTCCCCGCGTGCAGGTGCGACGCGGCGCAAGCTTGGAGCTGCCGCACGTCATGCTGCTGATCGATGATCCTGCCCATACCGTTATGCCGCTGGCACATAGCCTTTGCGAGCAGGAGCCGGCGTACGCCTTCCGCCTTATGATCGGCGGCGGCGAGATCTGCGGCTTCCGCATTCCCGGTAAGCGCGCCGGGGCGATCCAGGAAGCGCTGGAGGCGCTGGTCACGCCCGAGCAGATGCAGGCGCGCTACGGCAAGGAGGGACTTGCGCCCCTCTTGTTTGCGGTGGGTGACGGCAACCACTCTTTAGCAACCGCTAAGGCTTGCTATGAGGAGATCAAGCAAAGCCTTGGTCAAGCGGCGCTGGAGCATCCCGCACGCTACGCGCTTTGCGAGGTGGTCAATCTGCATGATGAATCATTGCACTTCCAGCCCATCTATCGCGTGCTGTTTGGTGTGGATCCCGATGCGGTCGTTGCCGAGTTCTCGGCATATTGCGCGGCTCTGTCGGGCGGCGCACAGGCGCAGCGCGTGCTTTGCGTCAATGGCGAGCGCGAGTGGAGCGTGGAGATCCCCGCGCCCGAAAAGCAGCTGACCGTGGGCACGGTGCAGGATTTTCTGGACGTTTACGTAGCGGCGCATCCCAAGGTGCGCGTGGACTATATCCATGGCGAACAGGCGCTTTGCACGCTCAGCTCCGCGCCCGATGCGATCGGATTCTTGTTTGACGGCATGCATAAGAGCGAGCTGTTCAAGACGGTCATCTTTGACGGTGCGCTGCCCCGAAAGACCTTTTCGATGGGACACGCCAAGGATAAGAGATATTATCTTGAGGCACGCAAGATCAAGCAGTAAGGAGACTTTATGAAGCTGTTACATTGCGCGGATATCCATCTGGACTCGGTTATGGAGTCCAATCTGTCGCCCGAGCAAGCCAAGGAGCGCAAGCGCGAGCTGCTTTTGGGGTTTGCGGATATGGTGCGATACGGCGCGGAGCACGACGTGCGTGCCGTGCTGATCGCGGGCGATTTGTTTGACGGCGCATCCTGCGCCAAGCGTACCAGAGCCTACGTGTTGGATCTGGTGGCGCAGTATCCCCATATTGATTTTTACTATCTGTCGGGCAATCACGACGAGGGAGAGGTCGGCTTTGCCGATACCAAGACCCCGCTGCCCGCGAATTTGCATACCTTTACCGATGCGTGGTGCGAGTACAAGCTTGAGAACGTCAGCATTTTCGGCTGCATCGACCCTGCCGATAAGGCAACCTACGAATCTCTTGCGCCCGATCCCGCGCGTGTAAACATTGCCATGCTGCACGGGCAGGTGTACGAATCGGATACCCGCTACGATGCGGGCGTCAATTTGCGTGCGCTCTCGGACAAGGGCTTGGATTACGTAGCGCTCGGGCACATTCACTCCTATCGCTGTGAGCGCTTGGACGCGCGCTGCGTATGGTGCTATGCGGGCTGCCCCGAGGGCAGAGGATTTGACGAATGCGGCAACAAGGGCTTTGTTATGCTGGACGTGGACGAGGATGGCAAGATCGGCATGCAGTTTGTGTCGCTCTCGCGCAGAAAGTGCCACGTGTTTGAGGCAGACGTTTCGGCTTGCGATAGCCTGCTTGCTCTGGAGCAGACCGTGCTTGCCGCCTGCCGTGCTGCATCCGCGCAGGATATGGTCAAGGTGGTGCTGGTGGGCAATACCGCACCCGAGACCTGCCATGACGCAAAGTATGCTGCAAGCGTGCTTGCGGAGCAGTTCTATTTTGCCAAGGTGTACGATAAAACGCGCCTGAGCATTCGCGCCGAGGATTATCAAAACGATATATCGCTCAAGGGCGAGTTTGTGCGCCTGGTGCTGGCGTCCAAGCTGGATGAGGAGACCAAAATGCGCGTGATCGAAAAGGGCATTCGCGCACTTGGCGGCGAGGAGGTGGATGCGGAATGAAGCTGAAAAGCATATACGTTGCCGGATTTGGCAACCTGCAGGATTTCACCCATACCTTTACGGACGGCATCAACGTCATCGCCGCGCCCAACGGCTGGGGAAAGAGCACGCTGGCAGCCTTTTTGCGCAGCATGTTTTACGGTTTGGGTGACTCCCGCGCGCGCAGCGTGGCGGAAAATGCCCGCAAGCGATACACTCCTTGGACGGGCGGCAGCTTTGGTGGCAACCTGGAATTTGAGGCGGACGGCAAGGCGTACCGCATTGAGCGCTTTTTCGGCGCCAAGGAGAGCGAGGATAGCTTTGCCGTGTTTGCCCTGGAGACGGGAAAGCCCAGCGAGGATTTTACAGAGAACATTGGCGAGGAGCTGTTCGGAATTGATGCGGACGGTTTTTCGCGCACCGTGTTTATGGATGCTTCGGCACACGTGCACGGCAAGGCGGACAAGAGCGCCAATAACAGCATCAATACCAAGCTTAATCACCTCTTGCAGGCAGAGAATGACCTGGGTAACTATGAAGAGGCGATGGAGGCACTGATCCGCCGCAAGCGTCAGTACAAGACCACGGGCGAGCGCGGCGAAATTTATACGGGCGAGCGCAGACTGCTGGAATTGCAAAAGCAGATTGAGACCTGCCGGGCGCAAAAGGCGCAGGCACAGCAGCTGGACGCGCAGATCGCTGAGCTGAAGCCTACCGCCGAGCAAGGCGAGCAGCGCATGCAAGCGCTGCATACCGAGCTGGCAGAGGCGGTTGGTCGCCGCGAGCGACGCACGATTCTGGAAACGTACAGCCGCATGCGCAGCGAAATTTCGGCTTCCAAGCATGAAGCCGAGGCAATTTGCGCAGACTTTAAGGGCGAGGCTCCCACGCTGGCAGAGGCGGAGCGTATGCACGCCACGGCGGGGCAGCTGACCACGCTTTCGGACAGAGCACAACAGCTGCAGGCAGATACC
>JAZRQR010000169.1:0-20175 GCA_045650025.1 Eubacteriales bacterium | reverse complement strand
GGAGACCAGTACTCTACCAACTGAGCTATACCCCTGTGCACAACGGCTATTATAACACATCCTTTTGCATTTTGCAAGACCTTTTTGAAAAAAATTCAAAAAATTTTATGATTTTTTTGCATTCCAAAAAATTATCTGCATTTTTGGCAATATTGCCGATTTTTGCAAAATATCCGTTTGAGAATTGACACGGTGATGGGTTTTCATGTAAAATAAAGACAAAGAACGCTTCCAAACCACAGAAAGGAAACGAAAGAATGAAAATCACCAAGAGAGTTTTATTGTGCATGCTCTGCGGCGTCATGCTGTCCGGCACGGTGCTCAGCGCCTGCAAGCAGCAGCCCGCACCCGATGAGCAGCCCACGGGTGCGCCCGAAACGCAGCCCGGTGAGAGCGACACGACACCGGAGGATGAGCCCGAGTACGTAGAGCCTGTCATTACCGGCGAGTATGCGGACACCATTATGTATGCAAACCGCATTGCCGACGGCGTGCAGGCGTATTATGCGGACGCCAAGCGCTCGACTTACCGCATTGAAAACCGGAACATGAGTCTGGATTATGCCATTTCCTCCGCCGCGCCCAACCTTGTGGCATCCCTGCGTAATGCAGAGGGCAAGGCGTATCTGGAAAACACCATGGACGTCTTTATTACCATGGAGGACGGCAAAACCTATCTCGCCTCCGCTTCCAACGCAAACCCCTATGCCAATATTTTCCGCATGGGCTACTACTATTATGACGCTCATATCCTGGGTCAGGACTTTATGGGCGGCTCTGCCGTGCTGGATGAGATGGCATTTTCCATCAGCAAAGCCAACGTCAAGGACCACGACGTGACCAACCTTGTGATCAAGGACGGCGTGATCTCGTATACCGTCAGCGGCTTTGACCCCTACGTCTATACTGTTAAGAGCACCACCAAGAAGGGGCTTTACTACAAGGCAGAGGACTACAATGCCGTACAGTTCTCGATCAAGACCACCGCTACCTCGGGTGAGCTGTATTTCATGGCGGGTGCTAGCACGGGTCACAACGCCGAGCAATGCGTACGCTTTGATGTTACGGGGGACGGCGAGTGGCACACCTACACGCTGATCATGGACAAGACCGTTGACTACACGGGCAAGGTCACCTCGCTGCGCTTTGATATTGGCGGCTCGGGGCAGACGGTAGAGATCAAGGACATCAAGGCGGTCAACCTGGACACCTCCGCACCCTCCGTGGTGCTGGATCGCACCTTCCACACCTATTCCGATAAGCTCAATCAGGTGCTGCACTTTGTTGCCACCGACATTGTAGAGGGCATTGCCAGCATGGGCATGACCACAAGCATTCCTGCCGACACCGTGGCAAAGCTGATCATCAAGGATGCAAACGGCACGCACACCGCTTTGGACGGCGTGGATTTCGCGACCTGCGAATACGTGGGCTTTGATGTCAAGGACGTAGGCGTTCTGGGCTTTATCCTGCTGCAGCATGAGGGTAGCGGAAGGCTTGAGGTTGCGCTGGAGGACGGCGCGTACGTTATTACGCAGTCCACCTGCCCCAAGAACGGCAGAATGGAAGCCAACCCGGGCACCACCAAGGACGACATTTATATGGGTCACCGCCTGTACACCGATGCGTCTCATGAGTTTGATGCATTCTTGACCGAAGCAGAGTACGAGCGCCATCCGTTGGACACCTTTGGCGGCGCGCAGTATCTGGGCTACGATGCGTTGCGCGGTGCATACTGCTACAGCATTGACGGCACCGGCTTTAACGAGCCTTTCTTCAACGAGCAGAACCGCCATTATACCGCAGGCGTTTCGGTTACCGGTGGCGACGTGGATCGCAACGTATACGTGTACACGTATTTTACGGGCGGTACCTGCGAAAACGCGCTGATTCTGGGCAAGGACGATATGCTGCTGCCCATTCCGGTCATGATCTATAAGAATTTCAAGGGCGAGAACGAGGAGCCCATCTTCGACCCCGGCGACCCCTCCTATTCTGAGGCGTATTTCCCCCTGACCGTCAAGGCGGGCGAGACGATCGAGCTGACCGTGCTCAATCTGTACATGAACTGGGGACAGACGCCCTTGAAGCAGCTTTCCTCGATCCAGTATTTCTGGCCTTACTATCACCTCTCGCTGGGTACGACCGAGACCAGCTGCATCAGCCCCATGTACGGTGCGCGCGATCTGTGGACGCTGCCTGACTTCCGTTCCATGTCCATGCCGTATTGGTTTGAGCTGCCCAAGGACGCGGGATATAGCAATCAGCCGCAGCACACGCACGGCGGCTTCCAGTATTTCCTGCAATATACCGATGCCGAGGGCAACTACGCAGCTACCGAAAACTATCATAATGACATCATTTCTTCCGGTCCCGTTTACACCGACGTGGAAATGGACTATATCTCGGATGACGGACGCATCAAGGTGACGTACAATCACGTAGAGCTGCCCGAGACAGACGAGCTGCGCGCGTACTACGAGATCGAATACACCGTGCTGGAGGATATCGAGATTGCGGATTTCGCCAAGGATTTCTCGTTCTATTCTCTGGAGGGCTATGCCGGCACCTACCGCAAGATCGGCTATCTTGCCAAGGATAACAGCATTGTGCACGGCACGGTCAACGCGTCGAGCACCCCCGAGGTTATTCGCCTGGGCGATCAGTACCCCTACGTGGCACTGTACGATCTGAACACCACGGCAGAGAGCTTTATCAACAATAACGTCAACCTCGGCTTTGTGATCTACAATTCCGAAATGACCATCGGCGGCAAGGCGTGCGACGCGGGTTTTGTAGTGGTGGGTCAGAACTCCAAGTTTAGCCTGTCCCTGGATCTTGCGAACGTGACGCTCAAGGCGGGTGACACGCTCAAGCTGAGCCTGATCATCAGCCCTTGGGGCTTCTATACCTCCGAGGATGATACCAATATGCAGCAGATCCGCCAGAATACCTGCCTTGACGGCATCAAGCTGAACGTGCAGGACGGCGAGGCAATGGAGTACGTATTCGTGCCCAGCCTCAAGACCACCAACGGCGCAAGTGCCGAGTTTACCGTATCGGGCGGCTCGAACAATAAGGTCGTGCGTGTGTACGGCTTCTCGCAGCTGACTGCTCCCATCGTGTACGAAAAGGTGAACGGCGAATGGGTAGAGCTGGTGCTCAGCTCCAAGGATACGCCCGACTCCAAGGGTTACGCGCATTATTATGACGGCTACGCCGTATATTACGACCGCAACGGCACGTATTCGTATGCGTTTGCCTTTAACATGGACGGCGCAGAGAGCCGCACCTTCAAGATCGTCTGCGACAAGGCGTTTGCAGGCTGGCCCGAGGTAGAGGAGAGACCCGAGCAGGATCAACCCGCAAACAAGCCTGCGGAAAAGACCACCTTTGCGGATTACGTCGATCCTTCCTGCGGCTTTACCGTGTCTGACGTGCGCTCGACCGCGTTTATCGACTTTATCAACGGGATAGGCGACGGAGACGGCGCGTACAATTCACGCGGCAGTAGCTCGGATAAGGGACTGGACACCATTGCGTATGATAACAAGACGGTGGATGGCGGTAAGCTTGCATTGGCGGGCTGGGCGGTTGCCAGAGGAGGCATCAAGACCTATATGTGGTCTGCTGATGGCGGCAAGACCTGGCAGGAGTGTACGCTGTACAACCGCGACGCGTTCGGTACGTTGGCAGCGGGCAGCGGCATTGCAAACGCGGGCAACAGCTTCCTGGCAGGCTCGGGATATGACGTCATGCAGCATCCCGATAAGATCGTGTTCCAGGGTGCGGAGGGCAACCCCTCGGGCATCTGTGCCGATCTTGCAGCATACAAGGGGCAGACGCTGGACGTGGTGTTCGCCATCGTGCCCAACGACGACCCGACCGGACTTTGCCCGGTAGCGGTCATTGGCGGCGTAACGGTCGAATAAGAATTTCAAATAAAAAGGGCTACCGCACCGGGTTTCGGTGCGGTAGCTGAATTTTTGTCAAATTTCGGGAGCTTGGCAGGGGGTGTTGACCGTCAGGAACTCGGTAACCTCAGCGGCGGTGGGCACGCTGGGGGCAGCACCGGGGCGGGAAACGGCAATGGCACTTGCCGCGCTGGCTTGGCGAATGGCATCGGCAGGGGAGAGGTCCTTGCTGAGCGCACCGATAAAGAAGCCGGTAAAGGTATCGCCTGCGGCGGTGGTGTCAACTGCCTTGACGGCAAAGATGCCGTGCGCAAGGCGCTGGTTGCCATCGTCGTAAATGCAGCCGTCCTTGCCCAGGGTCAGCACAACCTTGAGTGCGGGATAGGAGGCGCGAATGGCGTTCAGAATATCCGCAGGTGCATCAAAGCCTGTCAGCTGCTTGCCCTCGGTCTCGTTGAGCAGGATGTAATCCACCTTGCCAAGTCCTGCCTCGATCAGAGCTGGGGAGAAGGGCGAGGGGTTGAGCACCACGGTCATGCCCTTGGCTTTTGCGCGCTCGATCAGGTAGCCGATGGAGGAAATCTCGTTTTGCAGCACCAGCCAGTCGCCTGCGGCAAAATGGCTGAGCACCTCGTCTACGTATGCGGGATCGTTGCACTGGTTAGCGCCGCCGAATAACAGGATGCAGTTGCGCCCGTTGGGATCGACCTGAATGATGGCGTGACCGGTGGGGGAGTCCACGGTTTTGACAAACGTGGTGTCCACGCCTGCGTCCTGCAGCATATCGGTCAGCATGCCGCCCTCGGTGCCAATGCAACCGGCGTGATAGGTCTGCGCACCCGCGCGCGCGAGTGCAACGGATTGGTTGAGCCCCTTGCCGCCGCTGAAGATCTTGAGCACGGTAGAGGCAAGCGTTTCACCCTCGGCAACAAAGTGGTCCACCGAGTACACGTAGTCTAAATTTAAAGAGCCGAAATTGAGAATTTTCATGGGGGATCTCCTTTACGAGCAAATTAGTTTTTCAAGCGGTGCGTAGCCCTTGCCGCTGCTTTTGACCTCGGCATCGGCACGTGCGGCGGCACGCATGAGCTGCTGTACGCGCTCGGTACTCATGCCCCGCAGGCTCTTTTGGTAGCGTGCGAGCTTAAATTCATTCATTTTGAGCGCGGATGCGATCTCGGGCGCGGAAAGTCCGCGGTTTTGCAGGGCTTTCACGGTCAGCATGTCGCTGTATACGCTGCCAATCTCGGCAAGCACGATCACGGGATCCACGCGGCGGAATCGCATGTCGTCCAGGATCACCAGGGCGTCTGCGCGTCTGCCCTCGGAAATTGCGTTTGCCAGGGCAAAGGCGCCGATCTCGGTGACGGGAATGGTCACCGCGTCCACGTCCTGATTGCTGACCTCGGATTTACCATGCGAGAGCGCGTAGCAAGCCACCTTGTCAATTTCGTTGGCAAGCACGAACATGTCGCGTCCGCAAACCTCAACGGTGTAACCGGCAACCTCAGGGGATGCGGCAGCGCCGTGCGAGGCGTAATGCTTTTGTGCCCAGGCGGCAAGCTTGGCGGGGGTGGGGTGATCGAATTGTACGGGAACTGCCAGCTCGGAAATGGCTTTGAGCTGTGCCGAGGGACGCTTGGGCAGGCTGCCGGGATCAAAACCGTTGGAGGCGGCGGAAACGATCAAGGTATTGTAATCGTAGTCCTCCAGCGTCTCCAGCACGCGGCAGAAATCCTGAAAGTCGCCTTGCTTGAGTTCGGAGAGGTTAAGCCCGTGCAGAATGACCAGCTTGCGCTCCGCCATCATGGGCGGGGGCGCGAGCGCGTCCAGGAGGCGATCGGCGGTGTATTCGCGACCGTCCAGCGTCACGTTATTGAAAATATCGAATGCGGGGTCACCGCCCAGTATTTCGCGGGCTTGACCCAGGGTAGCGTTTTTGAGGTAATCCTCCTCGCCGAAGAAGAAGTAGCAGGAGCGCGGCGCGCTCTTGATCTCGCGGCGGAAATCGGTGTCCTTAATAATGGGGTTCACAGCGCCCCTCCTTTCACCTTTGCTAACCTTTATTATAACACCTTTTGCGCGCGGAGTCAATGATAAAATGCGGACAAAGTGAGAAATGCGTGCACTTCTGTTGCTCAGGATGACACTCGGGGAAGTGTCGTGTGTCAATGCCAAAATGCAAAATCATATCAGGGAATAGAGGCCCCGATTTGGCGTATATGGCTATTGACGCATCCTTGCATTTATGGTATAATCATTACGTTATTGTCGATTATTGTGTATTATTGTAGAAAAGGAAGAAAAAACATTGTCGAATACTCTTGTAAGAGAAAATAAAATGGGTACCATGCCCGTGGCAAAGCTGCTGCTTTCCATGTCGTTGCCCATGATCGCCTCCATGCTGGTGCAGGCGTTCTATAACGTGGTGGATACCATGTTTGTGTCCTATATCTCGTTCGAGGGGGAGTCCTCTCCGGCGGTTGCGGCACTGAGCATTGCCTTTATCGTGCAGAATCTGCAAATCGCAGTGGGCGTGGGTACGGGTGTCGGCGTCAATGCACTGATCTCGCGTAACCTGGGTAAAAAGGACGTCAAAACAGCGAACGCCATTGCAGCCAACGGTATGTTCCTGGCGGCGTGCAATTATGTCTTTTTCCTGCTTCTCGGTCTGTTTGCGGTCAAGCCCTTCATGCAGCTGATGAACCAGTCCGATGCGGCTGTGGTCGAGGCGGGCACGGTGTATCTGGGCATCTGCCTGACTTTGTCGTTTGGCTCGTGCGCACAGCTCATGATCGAAAAGCTGATGCAGTCCTCGGGCAGAACCATGCTTTCTATGTATACGCAGGGACTTGGCGCGATTATCAACATCGTGCTTGACCCGTTCTTTATTCTGGATGGCGGCACCGAGCTGTTTGGCGGCGTGGTGACCCTGCCCTTTGGTCTTGGCTTGGGCGTTGCGGGTGCAGCAATTGCCACCGTCATCGGACAGATCGCCTCGGCAATATTCGGCATCATTCTCAACCATAAGTTTAATAAGGATCTGCATCTGACCTTCCGTAAGTTCAAGCCCGACTGGAAGCTGATCAAGGAGATCTACGTCATTGGCATTCCGTCCATTATCATGGGCTCGATCGGCTCGATCATGACGGGCGGTCTGAACCTGATCTTCAATGGCTTTGGTGCTATGACCACCGCGGCGCAGAACGTGCTGGGCATCTATTTCAAGGTGCAAAGCTTTGTGTTCATGCCCGTCTTTGGTCTGAATAACGGCTTGATCCCCATTGTCGCGTATAACTACGGCGCACAAAAGCGCAAGAGAATCGTGCGCGTGGTGGGCATTTCCTCCATTTTCGCGGTCAGCTTTATGATGATCGGTCTTGCCTGCATGCAGCTGTTCCCGCAGCAGCTTTTAGGTATCTTCAACATCGTGGAGGGGTCGATTGAAATGGAGCTTGGCGTCAGCGCCTTGCGCACCATTTCGCTCAGCTTCATCTTTGCGGGCTTCTCCATTTCCATTGCTGCGGTGTTCCAGGCATTCGGCAGCAGTATGTATTCCATGTTCGTTTCCATTGCACGTCAGCTGGTGGTTCTGCTTCCTGCAGCGTACCTGCTTTCCCGCACGGCGGACGGATTGCACGCCATCTGGTGGGCATTCCCCATTGCCGAGCTGATGTCCATTACCGCAAGCGTGATCTTCCTGGTCATTTTGTGGAACAAAACCATCAAACATATCCCCGATGACGGCATCGTGCTGCGCAGTGAGGATATTTGATGATAAAAAACCGAAAAAACTTTTGAAATTTTTAAAAAACACTTGACAAATCAGGGTATTTGTGTATATAATATATGATGTCATTGTGTAAAAGCGAAAATGTCGGCTGTGAAACGATACACGCTTCCGATATTGAAACTGCAAGGAGGTGCTAAACATGCTTAGAACTTATCAACCTAAAAAGCGTCAGAGAAAGAAGGAGCACGGTTTCAGAAAGAGAATGAAGACCGCTGATGGCAGAAACGTTCTCAAGAGACGTCGTGCAAAGGGCAGAAAGAGACTGACCTACTAATCTTCTGCACGAAAGAAGATCAAACATAAAAACCGCCGATGATTTTTACACCACTATTTTTTGTTGTAGCAAGTCATCGGGGTTTTTCTTTGAATTAAAATATTTATGGTAGGGGCGAGCTGTGTTCGCTCGCGGGCGTTCGCAGAACGCCCCTACGAATCATTATCATCACAAACTACGGAAGAATATCGCAACACAAAAGACGCAAGACACCAAAAAGGGAGGGAACAGGATGAAAGAAACCGCAATTAAAGAAAATCACCTGTATCTCAAAGCATTCCGAAAGGGCGGAAGATGCGTGGGCAAGACGGTTGCCGTCTACGTGCTCAAGGATTATGCCGCCAAGAAGCTGATGCTGGCGCATCCCGAAAAGAAATACATCAACAGGCTGGGTCTCTCGGTCACCAAAAAGGTGGGCGGAGCGGTGCAGCGCAATCGCGCAAAGCGCATCATTCGCGCGGCGTACCGTCAGCTTGTCAAGAATAAGTCGCTTAAAACCGGATTTCTGATCGTGATCAGCGCAAAGCCGGAGATCGCCGGCATGTCCTCGCGGGACGTGTATGCAGATCTTTCGCGCGCTATGCAAAAGCTGGATATGATCGCGAAGGGCTGAATTTTGTGAATTACCTTTGTAAATTACTCATTCGCTTTTACCAAAAATTTTTATCTCCGCTCAAGCCGCATCCCACGTGTAGGTTTACTCCTACGTGCTCTGCCTACGCCCTGGAGGCGTATACTCATCGTGGCTTTGTTGTTGCCTCGTTGCTTACGGCGTGGCGCATTCTGCGGTGCAACCCATGTTGCCCTGCCGGATACGACCCCGTTCCCATGACGGGCTTCAAAACTATGGGATGGCGGTACAAAAAACCGAAAAAGTCCGAGCGGGAAGAATATGACAACGCGCCCGACGCATAACACATCGGGCAGCCCCGCCTTGTAGGTTCCGACAGGGTATGCGGGCGAAATTTTCCGAAGGCTTGTGCCTTCACAAATACGTGAGAGGAATTCTTTGCTACTATAGCAAAGAGAAGGAAATCATGACTATGAACAAAAACGACGTAAAGTCTGTGCTTGTCAAGCTGCTTGCAGGTGTAATGCTGGCGATCATGCTGATCGGTGCAACGATTCCCGCTGCGTTTGCAGAGGAAGAGGTGACCACCGAGGCAACAACAGAGGCAGAACCCTCTGCGCCCGAAGCAACTCCCACACTCAGCGAGGAGCAGCGCAAGGCGCTTGCAGAGCTGCTGGTCAGCAATGATGCAGCGCGTCAGCTGTTTATGGCTGCTTGGGGCTACAATGCTGAAAATGCATTCTTGAAGTACAAGGGCAGCTACCTCAACGCCAAGGGCGAATTTGACTTTGATGCAACGCTGAGCATTGAGGAGGGCTTTGAGAAACTGGCAACCGAGCAAGAGGCAAGTGCATACGCGCTGCAGATCCTCAAGGATGCCGAGAAGAACTCCAAGAAGGACGTAACCATTCCCGCAACGCTGACCAAGGCAGACGCGGACTACATCGTGCAAGCGATGCAGACCACCGTGGACCTGGAAAACAAGGGCGGCTTCTTTGACGCCATCCTGCGCGGTGTAGGCTACGTGCTGGGCCTTGCAACCAAGTATCTGACCTTTGGCACCAACAACTATATCCTGGCACTGCTGTATTTCGGCTTGGTAGTCGAGATCCTGCTCTTCCCGCTGTCTATCTCGCAGCAGAAGAACTCGATCAAGCAGGCAAAGCTGCGCCCCAAGGAAATGGCGATCCGCAAGCGTTATGCAGGCAGAAATGACCAGGCAACGCTGCAGAAGCAGAACCAGGAGATCCAGGAGCTTTATCAAAAGGAAAACTTTAGCCCCCTGAGCGGCTGTCTGCCCCTTCTGATCCAGCTTCCCATCATTATCGCACTGTACCAGGTGGTCATTGACCCCGCGTTCTACGTGCTTGGCCAGGCAAAGGCATTCTCCACCGCCATCGGCCAGTACTTCACCACCTCGCAGGCGGCAGGCGGCTTTGGCGGCACGCTGGCAGCGAACAGCAGAGGTACTATTGAGATTCTTTCCAAGCTTGGCGAGCAGGGTCTGGATGCATTCGAGGGCCTGAAGAGCTTTGCTTACTTTACCAACTCCGAGGCTTGCTTTGATGCACTTGCTGCTATCAACCAGGCAGGCATTCCTTCCATCAGCATCGGCTCCTGGAACTTCGGTCTGACGCCCGGTAGCGCAATCAACAGCGGCGGCGAGTTCTTCGCAACCCACTGGTGGCTGCTGCTTGTTCCCGTGCTGACCTTTGTGGTGTATTTTGCATCCATGAAGCTCAACCGCAAGCTGACCTACCAGCCCACCACCGCGGCAAACGACAAGACAACCGGCTGCTCCAACAGCATGATGGACGTTATGATGCCCCTGATGAGCGTATATATCGCGTTCATCGTTCCCGCTGCAATTGGCGTGTACTGGATGTTCAAGAGCGTTCTGGGTACACTTAAGCAGCTTGTCATGAAGAAGATCATGCCTCTGCCCACCTTTACCGAAGAGGACTACAAGGCAGCAGAGAAGGAAATGTACGGCAAGAATCCCCCCAAGGCTCCCAAGGCACAGAGCAGCAGCACCAAGAGCGGCAACGTGCGCTCGCTGCACCACATTGACGACGACGAATACGACTCCAAGGGCAACTATATCGGCAGACCTGAGACTGCAAAGGCAGAGGAAGAGAAGACCGAACCCCAGAACGTGCAGGCACCTGCAATGGCAGAGCCTCTCAAGGACGAATCGGATAAGCACACGCGCTCCGAGGACTAAAATTCATAACGTAAGAGGAAATATATCGTGAAAAAAGAAGTAATTGTAAGCGCGAAGTCGGTCGAGGAAGCGGTTGCTAAGGCAGTTGAAGAGCTCGGCGCGCCCAGCGCACAGGAGATTGAATATACTGTGCTGGAGGAGGCAAAGAAGGGCCTGTTCGGCATTGGCGCAGCTCCCGCAAAGATCAGCGCAAGCTACACCGTTGGCGGTGAGTACATGGCGCTGGATTTCATCAAGAAGCTGGTTGCAAACATGCAGCTGGATCTGACCGTAACCCTTTCCGAGGGTGACAACGACGATAAGGTGATCAACATTGACGGCGAGAACGCAGGCGTTCTGATCGGTCACCACGGCGACACTCTGGATTCTCTGCAGTACCTGGCAAACCTGGCTGCAAACAAGAAGGAAGAGGGCGTGAAGAGAGAGTACGTCAAGATCACCGTAGACGTGGAGGGATACCGCGCAAAGCGCGAGGCAACCCTGCGCAATCTGGCAAGAAGAATGGCAGATAAGGTGCTCAAGTACAAGAAGAGCGTGATGCTCGAGCCCATGAATCCTTACGAGAGAAGAATCATTCACTCCGAGATCCAGCATATCGAGGGCGTTTCCACCAACTCGATCGGCTCGGAGAACAACCGTAAGATCGTGATCTACCTCGAGGAAAAGCCCGGCAAGAAGGGCAAGAGCGAGGAGTTCGCATCCTTTAGCGAGGAATATTGATCCATAGAAAAAAGGCTGAATCCTTGGCGTGATACTCTTATCGGAGTATCACACCAGTTCTATTCGCCTTTGGCGAGTTGTATTGCTGCGCAGTGGTATTCGGCTATCGCCGAGTGATATTCGCTACGCGAGTTTTATGGCGAATAGAATATCACTGTGAGGCGAAGCCGAACACTATCACTGCCCGAAGGGCAATATCACTCTTTGCAAAGCAAAGAATATCACTCATAAAAATGCAGAAAAGAGAGAGCTTTACGGAATTGTACTTCCGTATTACTCTCTCTTCTGTTTTTATTGCAAGTTTCGCATTTGTTAAACAAATACATCGGGCTATGCCCATACCCTTATTGAAATTCTCCGATAAGGACTACACCCGTTGGGATTCAGCCTTTTTTTGTGCTCAGGGCTGCAGCTCTTGCAGCTCCTGGTAGGTCTTGAAGTTGTTGGGGAAGAAATAGAACTGCGGTTCGGGCATCGGAGTCGAGCCTGTCTCGCTCAAATCGGCGAGGCTGGGGAAGATGTAGGTATACAGCGGAGTCACAACGCGCCACATTTCGGTGCTGCCCATGTCATACTTGACAAAACCGATGGGGAAGTTTGCAAGCATCAGGATGAAAATGCAAATAATGAGGATCAGTCCGATGGGGGAACTCTTCTTTTTTTGCTTTGCGGGGGAATCTTTTTTCTGTGTGCTCATAAAAGCCTCCTTAATATATTGAATTGGATGATACGACCCATTGGAGAATGCACTCGGTAAGCAAAGCCGATGCGCAGGATACCACGGCAACCAAGGTCAGCCCCTTGCCCTTGTAGGCAAAAATGCCGCCCACCACAAGGCCAACCGCGCCCGAGATCACGTTGCCCGTGGCGTAAAACGCGGCGGGGAGCGTCATTGCCGAGAGCACGGCGTAGGGGATGTAGTACAGGAAGGATTTGATAAAGCGATTGTTGATCTTTTTGCGCAGCGCCGCAAAGGGAATGGCGCGCACAAGGTAGGTCGAGCCTGCTAAGATGAGCAGGTAGATCCAGAAGTCTTTCATGCTGCCACCTCCTCATTATGTTCCTTGACGGGGAAGAGCAGCGCGCCCAGCACAGCCGCGACGATGGCGCAAATGCTGATCGAAATACCGGAAGAGATCTGATTCAGCCCCGGGATAAAATAGAACGCGCAATGAAGCGCACCCGCCATGCCCACCACGGCAAGCACTGCGCGGGACTTGCGCGCCACGGGCGCAACAATGGCAAGGAACATGCCGTAAATGGCAAGACAGAGCGCCGAGAGCACGATGGCGGGCAGTACGTTACCAACCAGTGCGCCGAAGAGTGTGCCCAGCGTCCAGCCAACGTAGGGGATGACCGAAAGGCCTGCAAAGAATTTAGGATCGACCTCGTCCTCCGCCGCAGCCACGGCAAAGATCTCGTCGGTCATGAAAAAGCCGAGCAGCCAACGCTTGATGCCACTAAATTTGTCCGATACCTTTTGGGAAAGCGAGATCGACATGAACGAATAGCGCACGTTGACGGTCAGCTGTGAGATCAGCATGGCGGCGTATTGCCCCGGGGAGATCATAATATCCAGCGCGGCAAGCTGCCCTGCCGAGGTCACGGTGGTCATGGAAATGATGACCGCCTGCCACCAGGTAAAGCCCATGGAAAGAGCCATGATGCCAAATGAGAAGGATACCGAAAGGTAGCCAAGACCAATGGGGATGCCCGAACGCAATCCCCGTAAAAAGAGTTTCATAGCGATTGTCCTTGAATTTGAGTATATTCCTATTATAATGCAGCCGACAGGATTTGTCAAGAGGGGGCAGGGCCATGACAAAGGGGACGGTGAAAAACCGTCCCCTTTGCGATTGTGCGGGTGATGCGTGAATCGCCCCTACGCTTGGTGCACAATAAATGTAACTGTTAAAATCTTCTCGCGTAGCCACAGCGTCGGCAGAGGTCCTCGGTGACGCAGCGGCGGCGGAAGCCCTCGACCATGGCGGTCGCGCGGGGTGAAGCAAGAATGTCGGCAAGCGGCTCTGTGAACACGTTGCCCAAGTTGATCACGCCGTCGCTGTCCAGGCAGCAGGGCACCACCGTGCCGTCGCACAGAATGCCGAATTGATTGCCAAGCCCGTAGCAAAAGACCTCGCTGCCTTCGTCGGGTGCGTCCTTATCCGGCCAGACAAAGCGGTCTCCCCATTCCATATACAGCCTTTCGCGAATGCGTGCGCCGCGCGGGCTGATCACCCAATCACCGGGCAGACGCGCGCGCAAGAATGCCTCAATGCGCTCGTTTTGCCCACCGTCACAGCCTCTGTTCCAAAGACGGAACACCACAATGATTCCCGCTTCTGCTGCTTTGGCGGCAAAATCTGCGGTTTCGGAGAGGTATTTGTACATGGCGTCGTCGCCGCCCTCTTCAAAGCTATGCAGCGAGATGGATACCTTGTGCGGTGCGGCGGCAATCAGCGCGTCGCCACGGCTGGATAGCAGCGTACCGTTGGTGGTGATGACCGAGCGAAAGCCGCGTGCGTTTGCCAGACGGATCATGTCGGGCAGCCGGGGATGTGACAGCGGCTCACCCATGAGGTGATAATACACGAATTGGACCTTACCCTCCAGCTCGTTCAGAATATGCGAAAACTCGTCCACGCTCATGCGGCGCGGTGCACGGCTGTGCCCGTGACAAAAGGAGCAATGCATATTGCATATATTGGTGATCTCCACGTAAGCGCGGGTGCATTTCAGCGCGGATTGTGTCATTGGGTGCTCCTTTCGGTGTGTTGTTATGATTCTCTTATGCCCAGCTTTACAGCCAGATCGTCCAAATAATCAATGTGTGCGTGGTTGCCACCGTACACGGTTACGTATCCGTCCTCGGTGGCGGTGATATCCTGATCCATATACACGATGCGCTCACCTTTTTTCAGGTAATGCTTGGTGCCTTGGGTCATCTCGCGGTGATATTGATCCACGGCTTTTTGATAATATGCGTCAAAGCATGCCTTGGCTTTCTCGATATCTCCCAGGTGTCTGTAAATCATACATTCATCCAAAAGGATCAGGTTGCTTCCAATGACGTCGAACAAAGGATAGGATCTGCGATTTGCCAGAATTGCCTCTCTGCTGCTCAGCGCTTCGAATGCGGGCAGCACGTATTGGTCGATCTCCTCGAGCATCTGTTGAATGATCATATCTGTATTCTTGCTTAAATCGTACCAGTTGTCGCGCTTGCATTTGGCATAACCCAATCTGGAGCGAATCGTGCAGGTGTACTCGGGATAGTATTTTTTTAATTCTGTTTCCGAGGGGGATAGGCGCTGGGCGCATTCGGGAATACGAATACCGAGGTTGACACATACGCATCCCGACGGAGCATCGGGAAAGGCAGCTAATTGAAAGTGAATGACTTGCGAAATGTCGCCCGAAACAAATCGGTGCAGCGTGCGTCCGTGCTTTCGAAAGCCCAAGGGTTTGAGGTGTGCATACACAGCATTTTCAATGATGTCAATGGTCTGCGGTGCAGGCAAGTCATTTTCGGGCAGCTTTTTCTTTTTCCAAAAGTTAAAGATTCCCATGCTGTATAGCTCCTTTCAAAAAACTTATTTGGCAATCTCCGCCCACAAAAGCAGGTGGTCGGAGTGGCTTGCCGGCAGCACGCCGGTGTCGGATATGCGCCAAGGGGCGCTGCATACGATATTGTCAATGCCCTCGCCCGTGTCGGGGAAGGTGGGGTAGATGCCGGGATTGGCAAGGTCTGCTCCCGCAAACGCGTCAAAGCAGCCCGTGTCGGCGGTGTTGAAATCGCCGGTCAAAATCCAAGTCGGGTGCTGCGCGGTCAGCGCGGCAAGATAGGCAAACTGCGACAGGCGCAGGGCGTGGGATTCGTAGGAAAGATGGGTATTGAAAAAATCCACGCGCTCACCGTCCGCGTCCAGCACCGCGTGCCCGGCAGTACGCATCTCGTGCGCGCCCGTAGAGGGCAGGGGAATGACCTTGAATGAGCGAATGGGATAGCGGGAAAGGATTGCCGTGCCGTATTCGCCGCCCGCAAAATCGATGGCGCGGCAGAATGCGTAATGCGCAAAGCCTGCAGCTGCGGCAAGCTCGGCAAGCGTGTCGCGTTCGTGCACGCGCGAGGTATGTACGTCCACCTCCTGCAAGCCTACGACGTCGGGCGCAGCTGCCAGAATATCCCCGGCAAGCACCGCCATGTCAAGCCCTGCGTCATGTCCGTGACGAATATTATAGGATGCTACACGTAATTTCATTGCCCGCGCTCCCTTCCGAATGTTTGATTCATTATACCACGAAACCGGGGGTATTTCAAGGGACTTTGCGAAAAGTTGTCACAATGTGAATGTAGGGGAGGAATATTTGCGAAGCAAATTCATCCTCCCGCACGCAATGAGATGGGATTACCGTTTGGGTGTCGACGCCGTGTGGCTACCCTTTGCGGTTCATTATACAAGATGGACGCGCGCTGTAAAGGCGTCCCCCGGGGGTAGCGAAGCGGCACGAGCGCAATGAATGACATGCCGGTGGCATGTCAGAACGCGAGTGTGACCGAGCCGCAGCGAGACGCTGTCGCGCAGCGACTGAAGGGGAATGCGAATTCCATGCATTCAAAGAGTTTTCCCTCGATGGATAACCAGACCGATCAGCCCGCAACTCCCCCTCACCCGACTGCGTCGGGAGCTACCCCTCGGGGGTAGCCTTTATATCGCGTTTCCGTTTTGTTTTGTTATCCTGTATGGGTAATCCATAAGTTGACAGTATCACCAACATAGGGATGTTGCGTAACCAATACCCAAAAAGGGGACGACCGAAGTCGTCCCCGAAAATATTACTTATAAAGCGGGCCGAATGCAGCGCAGGCTCTGTAGTCCTGACCTTCCTTGTCCATACCGAATGCGTTCCAGACCGCAGGACGGTAAATGTCGTCCTCGGGCACGTTGTGCATGCAAACGGGAATGCGCAGCATGGAGCACATGGTGATCAGGTCGGCGCCGATGTGACCGTAGGAGATGGCACCGTGGTTAGCACCCCAGTTCATCATGACCTCATAAGCGGTCTTGAAGGGGCTGCCCTCCTTGCCGTGGCAGCGAGGCGCGAACCACGTGCAGGGCCAGGTGGGATTGGTGCGCTCCATGAGCGCATCGGATACCTCGTCGGGCAGATTGACCGTCCAGCCCTCTGCGATCTGCAGTACGGGGCCAAGGCCCTTGACCAGATTGAGACGGATCATGGTGCAGGGCATTTCTGCCTTGGTGGTGTAGTGGCTGGAGAAGCCGCCGCCGCGGAAGTTATCAAAGCCTGCCTCGCACCAAACGGTGGCGTCGGTCATCTTCTTGATATCCTCGTCGGTAACCTCCCACCATTTCTTCATGGTAGCGTTGCCGTTTTCGTCGGTGCAAACGCCCGAAGCGTCCAGACAAGCCGCGCCCGAGTTGAGCAGGTGAATAATACCGTTGGATTCTGCCGCCTTGCCCTCGAGCTTGTAGCCGGTCACGCGCTCGGTTGCCTCGCCCGACCAGTAGGTGCGCACGTCTGCAAAGATCTGTGCGCGGTGGGTCAAAAGGCGCATCATCAGCATGCCCATGCCGTTGAGAATGTCGTTTTCGGTTGCCAAGGTGTAAGGCTCACGCGCGCCCTGGTAGTCAAAGGAGGAGGAGAGCAGTGCCTCGGGGTAGTCGCAGTTGGGCCAATGGTCGGTCCACTGTCTCTGACCCTGGAAGCCGCCTGCAATGGCGTTGTGACCGATCTTTTCTTCCACGAACGCATCGGGAAGATTCGGGTTGCCTGCCATCAGATCCTTGATGATGCAGTACATCTTGACCGTGAATTCCCACTGCTTGTGCTTTTCCTCATCGGTAAATTTGATCTTGCGCTGCTCGCCCAAAAACTCTCCCGATTCGGGGTTGTCATCGCGCCCCTCCTTGCAGTGCTCCAGCGTCCAGGCGAGTGCCTTTTCGTATTCTTCTTGGTTATAAATGCCCTCTTCCATGCGGCGCAGGATCTCGACCTCGTCTACCGATTCCACGCGCATGCCAAAGTAGGATTCGATCATGTCCTGATCCATAATCGAGCCTGCAATGCCCATGCACTGCGAGCCGATCTGCAAATAGGATTTGCCGCGCATGGTCGCAACGGCAACTGCAGCGCGACCAAAGCGGAGCAGCTTTTCCTTAACGTCCTCGGGGATCTCGCTTACCTGGTCGCGATCCTGCACCTCGTGGCCGTAAATGCCAAAGGCGGGCAAGCCCTTCTGCGCATGACCTGCCAGAACGGCAGCAAGGTACACAGCACCCGGACGCTCGGTGCCGTTAAAGCCCCAAACACCCTTAATGGTACGGGGATCCATATCCATGGTCTCTGAGCCGTAGCACCAGCAGGGGGTAACCGAGAGGGTAATGTCCACGCCCTCGCGTCTGAACTTGTCAGCGCAAGCCGCAGCCTCGGGCACGCGACCGATGCAGGTGTCCGCCATGACTACCTTAACGGGGTCGCCGTTGGAATAAAACAGGTTTTGCTCAAACAGCTTTTTTGCCGCTTCTGCCATGGACCAAACCAGGGGCTCAAGTGATTCGCGCAGCATCATAGGGCCGCGTCTGCCGTCCACGATGGGACGAATGCCAATGACGGGATAACCGCCGGTGTATCTGTTGTTTGCCATATATGTTTCCTCCGTGTGTGTTTTTGGGGAGCTCGTCACCTTTATTATACTGGATATTTGTGTGCTTGTCAATAAAATGCATGCCCGAAAGTCCTAAAATTATCTTTACATTTGCCAAAATGTGTGCTATAATAGCAAGGCTCGAGGGATCTTCGGGCAAAACTATTACGAGGATTGCTATTTTCTGTATATAAAAGGGAGCGTATGATGAAATCTTGCGTTGGTTTCAAAAAGAATCGCACGTTTGCACCGTATATTTTGCTATCCATGCTGGTGGGCGTGCTGACGGGCGTGCTGATCTTTTGCTTTAAGGTCGCCGCGTCCGACGTCATTCATGCGTCCGAGCGCATTTACGCGTTCGTGCGTCAAAATCCGGGCTATATTCCGCTGTTGATCGGCGGTGCTGCCGCAATTGGCGTGATTGCGGCGCTTATTCTCAAATTCGCGCGCGAGTGTCGCGGCGGTGGCATTCCCACCGCAGTAGCGTCCATTCGCGGACTCATCCCCATGAAATGGGGGCAGGGCATTTTCGTGCTGTTTGCCTCTGCGCTGCTGACCTATCTGGTGGGCGTGCCGCTTGGTAACGAGGGCCCCAGCGTGCAAATGGGCGCAGGTGTGGGCAAGGGAAGCTCGCATGTCATGGGCAAGCGCAAGCGCGCATGGGAGCGTTACCTCATGACGGGCGGTGCTTGCGCAGGCTTTGCCATTGCCACGGGCGCGCCGCTTTCGGGCATTATGTTTGCTGTGGAGGAGGCGCACAGACGCTTCTCGGTGCACCTGTTTGCCGTGTCGTCGGTGTCGGTCATCTTCGGTACCGTCACCCAGCGTTACCTGGCGTATTTCTTTGGTGTGAGCACCAAGCTGTTTGATCTGAGCATTACCGAGGTCATGCCCATGCGCTATTTGTGGGCTGCCATTGTGGTGGGCGCGGCGTGCGGTGTGGGCTCCTTGCTCTTTACCGCTGCGTATCGCGCTGTCAAAAAGATCTCCAAGAGCGGCGCGGGCAAAATTCCCTTCACGGTCAAGATCGTGCTCATTTTTGCCGTTACCGCAGCGCTTGGCTTGCTGTCTGCCAACTTTATCGGCACGGGTCACTCGCTGATCGAGGAGATCCTGCACGGCAAAGTGATCTGGTATGCCATTCTGATTGCCTTTGTGGTGCGCGCGGTGGTTATGATCTGCGCCAACAACGAGGGCGTGACCGGCGGTATCTTTATCCCCAATCTGGCGTTTGGCGCTATGATCGCTTCGCTGGTTACCGAGGGCTTGATCGCGCTTGGACTGGTGGACGGACAGTATTACGTGATCCTGGTCGTGGTCGGCATGGCGTCCTTCCTCGCGGCAGCATCCAGAACACCCATCACGGCAGTCATTTTTGCAGCCGAGGCGCTGTGCGTTGCAGGCAATATGATTCCCGTGGTATTCGGTGTTACTGTGTCTTACCTGATCGCTGAGGTGTCGGGCAAGCTTTCCTTTACGGATACGGTCATCGAGTCGCGTGCCGAGGCGGCACATCACGGCATCACGCCGCTGATCGTGGATTCGTTTATGACCGTGCAAAGGGGCTCGTTTGCCGATGGCATGGAGATCCGCGATATTCTGTGGCCCTCCACCTGCGCGGTGCTTTCGGTGGATAAGACCGCATCGCACTCGGTGCAGCGAGGTGAGCATCAGATCTATGCGGGCGATATTTTGCACCTGCATTACCAGACCTATGCCCCCGAATCGACCATGCAGACCCTGATTGCCATCATGGGTGAGCAGCCTGCTGAGCAGCTGCGTGAGCAAACGCACCACGGCAGCGACGAGCACCTCGTTCCTGCAGATTAAAATTGTATAGAAAAAGGGCGGCTTCGTTTGAAGCTGCCCTTTGTTGTGCTTATAAGAGCTTGTTGGGGTCGCGTCGGATCTGCTGACGCTTGCATTGATACATAATATCGTCTGCGGTTTTCAGCAGCGCCTCGAAATTCAACTCGGGGTAATCCCGCGCCGCAATCACGCCGTAGGAAACC
>JAZRQR010000168.1:0-37873 GCA_045650025.1 Eubacteriales bacterium | reverse complement strand
GTTTTTTAGAAAATTTTTGACTTTTTCCGATCGATTTCCTCAGCCTTCGCTATGATTCCCGTCGCGCTTGCGACTTGTATATTCTACCACTTTACAACACAATTGTCAAGTGTGAGTCTCGCCAAAGTGTATAGGTTTTATATCCACTTTTTGTGCAGGGTGCACAAGTTGACGTCTGACATGAATTACCAACCATAAAAAACGCTCTTTTCCGGCAAACTACTAACATCAAAATCCCGGAGTTTCCATTATGTTGATCGTCCTGCTTCGCACCGTTCTGATCTACGTTTTTTTGATCGCCGTTATGCGTCTGATGGGAAAGCGCCAGCTTGGAGAGCTGGAGATCACCGATCTGGTGATCACGCTGTTGCTTTCCGAAATCGCTACCATTCCGCTCACTGACAAAAACACCCCTCTGCTATACGCCATTGTACCCGTGGTGACGCTTGCTGCCTTTGAGATCTTCTCCTCTGCCCTTTCGTTGCGCTTCCCCAAAATCAAGCAGCTGCTCTCACCCAAGACCGCCATTCTGATCCGAGACGGGCAGGTGGATCGCACCGCTATGCGCAAGGTACGCATCACGCTGGACGAGCTGATGTGCGAGCTGCGACAAAAGGACGTGGCGAACATTGCCGACGTGTACTACGCCATCCTCGAGAGCAATGGCAAGATCAGCGTGATCACCAAAGCCGCCGCCCAGCCGCCCACCGCGCAGCAGCTTGGTCTGCAGCCGCAGGAGCCCGGCATGATGCACATTGTGTTTTGCGACGGTATTTACGCCGATCCTACCCTGCGTGCACTTGGCAAGGACCGCGCCTGGGCGAAAAAGCAAATGCGCCAACACGGACTTTCCCCCGAGCGCGTATTTTATATGATGGTCGACGACCTGGATAACGTTCGCATCCAAAGGAGGCAGGAATGAACCACGTTCGCTTAACCGCAATCATATTCAGCATCATACTGCTGATCGTTTTCTTCAATTATATATATGTAAGTGCGGTACGCTCCGAAATGCTGCCCCGGATCGATGAATTGCGCAGCCTGACGCCCACGCATCCCGATGCGCTGGAGCAGCAATGGAAAAGCCGCAAGAGGCTGCTTGCGCTTTCGGTTCCTCTTACGGCTTTAAATCAAATTGATATGCAATTTTCAGAAATTCATGCCTGCGTGCACGCCAACGATCGAAGCGCGTACCTGCGCGCCTGCTACCGCTTGCACGATCTGGTATCAAACCTGGGCAGATAAATACGCCTCCAGCTCAGCAAGCGAGTTCAGGACAGGGCATCCGCAGGCCGCCAGCTGCGCACGGCTCTGGTGACCGCCGCAATACAGCACGCAATCCGCGCCCGCCGCACACGCGACCTCCCAGTCGTGAATGGTATCTCCCACGAACAGCGCCTTGGCATCCGGATGCGCCTCGCGCCACGCAATTGCTCTGGCGAGCTTTCCGCCCGCGTGAATGTTATCCAGCCCCCAGACCTCGTCAAAATACGACTCCAGCCCCATATCGCGCAGCTGCCCCTTGAGCATTTCGAGCTCGGTGGCTGACAGCAGGGTTTGTGCATACCCCTGCTCGCGCAGGGTTTGCAGGGCTTGCTGTGCGTGATCAGTCAGCGTGCTGTGCTTGTAATTTTCCATATACAATGCGACCCACTCGGGCGCCAGCACGGTATAGTAGTCCTCTTTTGCAAAGTCGAAGCCGAGCTTGGCATAATAATCAATAATGGGAAAGCAAAACAATTCGCGATACTGCTCCACGCTATCAATGGTGGCAAGCCCACGGCGCGACAGCATATCGTTGACCGCGTCGATCCCTGCCTTGATATCGTCCAGCAGCGTACCGTTAAAGTCCCATACAATGTCCGTATATTTCATAGTCTCCCCAAAAGCAGGCCGTTGCGCATGACGCAACGGGCTTTGCTTAATTGTTTTTTAGTTTGCGGGAACGTCGTAGCCGTACTCAGTCAGCCAGTTGACGTAAATGGTGTAAGGCGAGTTACCGTAGGTGTAGTCATCGTCACTCGTATCATCGGGAGTGCCGCCGTCCTTTTCAGCCTCTGCATCGTATGCAGGGTTGTTCGCCTTCTTGATCCAAGCGTTGTCCTTAGTGGACTCCTTGAGCTCGTCCTTGAGTGCAGTGATCAGGTCCTCCAGCTCGTTGAGGTTGGTGCATGCATCCAGTCTAGCCTGAATGTCTGCGCTCGTAGCGATCATCTTATCGATCATACCAAGGGGCGTGTAGCCTTCCTCACCGGGAAGCTTTGCGGAGGGATATACACCGTTGCAATCCAGACCGTTCTCATCGCCGTCCAGAATGGTGTTGAAATCAAAGCCAAGCAGCGGGTCGATCAGAGATTCGTTGTTCTGCTCTCTTGCGCCTTCCCAAGCATCTGCTCTCTTGCCTTCACCGGGATGTGCCATAAACACGTTACCGGTCTTTTCCAGAGTCATCTGGTAGTCGTTGTTGAGCTTGGTCATAACCTGACCCTCGCTGGGCTCGCTGAGCTCGTAGTTCTTGCCCTCGATACCGTACTGAAGCAGGTTACGAATGGTGGAGTTGGTGTTCAGGTAAGTAATGATATCCATGGATCTGCCAACCGAGAAGTGAGAGAATGCGCTGACTGCGAACATGTTGCCGTACAGCTCGTTCTCAGTTGCCTCGGGGTACTCGGCGATCACAGCGTAGTAGGTCTTGCCGTTGTACGTGCAATAGCCCTTCTTTTCCATGTCCTTCTTGAAGGTGGAGTCGCCCTTGACAAAGTCAACTGCAACAGTCTGACCCTCGGCAGCTTCGCCGAAGTAGCCTTCAAACTTGAAGTTCATCATTTCACGGAGAATGTCCAGGTACTCGGTCTTGGTGAACAGGTTGCTGAACTGCAGACGAATGCTACCGCGGTTACGGTTTGCAGCACCGCCGTATACAGTACCGAACATCGAGAAGGCATCGCCTTCCTTATCATAATAGTAGTCAAACAGCTTAACGGGATCCTTCTTATCCTCGGAGTCGCTACCGATGTCGCCGATATCCACGTCTTCGTCATCGGTGGTGGTCTTTTCCTGCTCCTCGTAGCTCAAGGACCAGTACCAAACCAGCATATTCATGCACTCCTCGTAGGTTGCGTTCAAGGGAAGCACGTCAGGCTCGAACTTCGCGATGTCAGCCAGGAAGTACTTGGTGTCCAGCACGTCCTCAACATCGTCAATGGTGTAGTAGTACTTGTCAAACAATTCCTTATCGATCATCATGTAGGTGTACTCACCGATCGAAACGTTGTTAGGAATTGCGTAGGTGGAACCGTCGATCTGAACACCGCTGAGCAGCGTTGCGGAGATGTAGTCGGTCAGCTTTCTGGAAGCACCGTTGATCTCCTCGTCCAGAGGCTGGATCCATTCACTGTCAATAAAGTCATTGTAACGGTCGAAGCCGGACAGGTAAACGATGTCTACCTGGTTCTTTCTCAGCTCGGGATATACGATCTCGGCGATCTCGTACTCGTTGTAAGCGGTAACCTCTTCAACGACCTCGGTCTCTTCCTCATCGTCATCCGAAACGTTTGCAAATTCCTTGTACTGGGGATTCTCCTCATAGAATTCCTTCTTGAGCTTTTCGGTGTCGGTTCTACCCTCTGCCTTAGCGTCCTTCAGGTACTTCTTGAGTGCCTTTGCAGCCTTTTCCTTCAGAACAATGTATTCCTCGTTCAGGATCATGATCTTGGTCAGCTTACCGCACTTCTCCAGATACTCGTTAACCTCCTCATCGGAAGCGGACATCTTGAGATCCTCGTAAGTATCACGGTCGAACTCCTCGGTACCGTAGTACTGTTCCTCGGTGTAGTAGTACAGGTCCAGATTGACCTTGAACTTAGACTTGGTAATCTTGGTAATTTCAGCCTCTACCTTATCGTAGGCTGCCTTGGTTGCTTCCGCCTCAGCAACTGCCTGCTCGTAAGCAGCGCCGTCGCCCAGCTTTGCCTTGAGCTCTGCCTTGAGTTCTGCCATTTCAGCATCGGTATTTGCAACTTCCTTGTCGGTAATGACCCACATGGTCAGTGTAATACCGGAGATCTGCTCAACGTCCGCCGTTTCCTTCTTCTGATTACAACCGGTCAGAAGCACGGTCAGCAGCATCAGCATGCTCAGCGTAAGACAGATAAATCTGTTTCTCATTGGAATCCTCCTTACAAATCGAGCGCCGTCCCTCTCTGCCTTGCGGCAAAGGTTCGGCATATTATTTCATACTGTTATATTTTACACTATAATGATCGCAATGTCAAGGGTAATTTTGGAGCAGTTTGTAAACCTTTTTTGACCTTGTTTGGGTCAGTATTTTCATAGCGCCAAATCCCCCGTCATTTCCCACAAATCAGCCTTGCTTTCTTTGTGGGATATTGCCTACAAACGGCGGCGACAGCGAGAATGGGGCGCAGGCGCAAAGCGGCGCACCACCCTCACAATTCACAAATATTTTACAAACAATTAGTCCAAAAAGCCCTTCAGATGGCGTGCGCGGCTGGGGTGACGCAGCTTGCGCAGTGCCTTTGCCTCGATCTGACGGATACGCTCTCTGGTGATCTCGAACTCCTGACCAACCTCTTCCAGCGTTCTGGTTCTGCCATCGTACAGACCGAAACGCAGCTTGATCACGTGCTCTTCTCTGGGGGTCAGGGTGTGCAGCTCGCGCTCGATGACCTCGCGCAGAATGGTAGCGGATGCAGCCTCTGCGGGAGCGGGGGTGTCCTCGTCGGGAATGAAGTCGCCAAGGTGGCTGTCTTCCTCTTCACCGATAGGCGTCTCAAGCGAAACGGGGTCCTGCGCGATCTTGAGGATCTCGCGCACCTTGTCTGCGCTCATGCCCATCTTTTCACCGATCTCCTCAGCGGTTGCTTCTCTGCCCAGCTCCTGCAGCATCTGTCTGGAGTATCTGGACACCTTATGAATGGTCTCAACCATATGCACGGGAATACGGATGGTTCTTGCCTGGTCTGCACTGGCACGGGTGATTGCCTGTCTGATCCACCAGGTTGCGTAAGTAGAGAACTTGTAGCCCTTGGTGTAGTCAAACTTATCAACCGCCTTCATCAGACCCAGGTTACCCTCCTGGATCAGGTCAAGGAAGAACATACCTCTGCCCACGTATCTCTTTGCGATACTGACAACCAGACGCAGGTTCGCTTCCACCAGCTCCATCTTGGCATCCTCATCGCCCGCTGCCATTCTCTCTGCCAGCTCGCGCTCCTTATCTGCGGTCAGCAGCGGTACGCGACCGATCTCCTTGAGGTACAGACGAACGGGGTCGTCGATTGCAAGGCCTTCCTGACCCAGCAGTCTTTCCATGTTCTCACCATCACTAAAGCGCTCTACCTCGCTCTCGATCTCGTCGATCTCTGCGGAAGAGATCTCATCGCCAAGCGGAATGCCGCTATCCTCCAATGCCTCGTACAGCTTGTCGATACTGTCAAGGTCATAATTCATTTCTTCCAGCGCATCGTCCAGATCCTCTGCGGAGAGATCGCCCTTCTTTCCCTTGGCAACCAGCTCCTCCATTGTGAACTTCTTTTCTTCGCGCTCACCAGCTGCATGTTTGGTTTCACTCATGTTATTTCAAATTCCTTTCACGTTATGGGTTCTTTTATATTTTTTATATTTTTTTCTTTTTTGCATCCAGAAGCTGCTGGATGGATTGCATCGCGTCACCGGATTCCCTGGCATCGCTTCGCTGCTTTTGCTCCTTGAGCGTTTGCACGCTGGCGCGCAACACGGCGGTGCCGTTCTCGGCTAACGCGCGGCGGCGTTGCAGCATGCTTTGCAGTCTACCCATTTCATCGGGTGAGAACTGCTCTCCCAAGAGCGAGTAGTTGAATCCGCCCTCGGAATGCTCCATTTGCATAATGCTTGCATACACGCGCTTGCCAAACGCCGAGAAGAAATCTTCTTGGGAGAGCACGATCGTGCCCGAGGTGATCATTCTTCTGTGCTCGGGATACAGCATCAAAAGCCCGAGAATGGCTTCCTCCGCCGCAACGGCTTGCACGTTTTTGGCAGCATCGGGATTGACGCGATCGCCATAGCCCTTAGCAGCCATGCTTGCCTCCTGCCCCTGCTTTTGCTTGGCGGCGCGCAGCTTTTTGTTGCGCGTACGCTCCACGTCGTTTTTCAAGCTCTCCGCGCTGATGCGCAGCTTGTCCGCCACGGTGGAGGCATAGATCTCGCGCTCCACCTTGGAGGGGGATGCGGCGATCAGGGCGCACAGCTCCTGGGAGGCTTTGATGCGCTCCTCGGGAATGTCCATACTGTATTTGGCAAGTATCTTTTCGGATTTATACGAAAATTCGGTGCGGCTGCCCTCCACCAGGCGGCGGAAGCGCACGTCTCCAAATTTGCGCAGATATTCGTCGGGGTCCTTGGCATCGTTGACGTGCAGCACGCGCACGTCCATGCCCACCTGCCCCAGCACCTCCATTGCCTTGACGGCGGCACGTTGTCCCGCCTCGTCGGCATCGTAGCAGATCACGACCTGCTTGGTGTACTTGGTCATCAGCCTTGCCTGCTCGGGCGTAATTGCCGTACCCAGCGTTGCCACGGCGTTTTCAAAGCCGTAGGCGTGCAGCGAGATGACGTCCATATAGCCCTCACACAAAATGAGTCGGTCAGACGAATAATTTTTCGCGTAATTGAGCGCAAACAGATTCTTGCGCTTTTGGAACGCAGGCGTATCGGACGAGTTAAGATACTTGGGCTTGGAATCGTCCATCACGCGTCCGCCAAAGGCGATGACGTTGCCTGCGGTATCGATAATGGGAAACATAACACGATTGCGGAAATAGTCGTAGGCCTTGCCGTTCTTCTGGCTGATGCCGCACAGAAAGCCCTGCGCCAGCTCCTGATCGGTATATCCCTTTTTATGCATATAGTCGGTCAGCATATTGAACGATCCCGGCGCAAAGCCCAGACCGAAATGCTTGATCAGCGCCATGCTCAGCCCGCGCTTTTCGGTCAGGTACTTCAGTCCCTCCGCACCGATGGGATCCAGCAGACACTTATGGAAGAATTTTGCGGCATCGCGGTTCATATCGTGCACGCGCGCACGCGTCAGTCCGCCTGCATTGTGCTTTTCCTGCTCGTGCACGATGCGAATGCCGGCGCGATTTGCCAGCACCTCGATCGCGGCAGGATAGTCCAGATTATCATTTTTCATCACAAACGTGATGGCATCGCCACCTGCACCGCAGCCAAAGCAATAAAAGCTTTCACTATCCGGAAACACGGTAAACGAGGGCGTTTTTTCACTATGGAATGGGCACAAGCCGCCAAAGTTGGAGCCCGCTCGCTTGAGTGTGACGTAACTGCCAATCAGATCCACGATGTCTGTGCGGCGGCGAACCTCCTCCACGACCTCTCTTGGAATACTCATCAACGACCCCTCCAGACCTGCGGAATAAACAGATCGTTATACAGCTGGATGGCGTAGCGGTCGGTCATGCCGGACACGTAATCGCACACGCATCGCTCCACCGTATCCTGCTCCAGATGACGGCGGTAGGTTGCGGGCAGCTTGTCGGGATGCTTAACGAAATGCTCGTACAGCTTGATCAGCATATCCTCCGCCTTGCCCTCCTCACCCTTGGCAACGGGGTTGAGGTAGACGTTTTCAAACAAGAAATCGCGAAGCTCGTCGGTTGCCTTCTTGACCTCGTCGGTCATGCAGATATGATCCTGATCGGTCGAGGCACGAATGACCGAGGTGACCATGGTGTTAATGCGCTGGGAGTGCTTTTGACCCAGGCACTCACGAAGATGCGCGGGAATATCCTCCAAGGTCAAAATTCCTGCACGGCAGGCGTCGTCAATATCGTGATTGATGTAAGCGATCTTATCGGCGTACTTGACCAGCACGCCCTCCAGGGTGCTTGCGCCACAAAAGTCGATCGAACCGGAGTGGTGCTCAATACCGTCTCTGACCTCCCAGGTCAAATTCAGACCCAGACCGCCATTTTCCAGCTTTTCCACCACGCGAACGCTCTGCATATAGTGCGAAAAATCGGGAGAAAAGCATTTTTGGAGCGCACGCTCGCCTGCGTGACCAAAGGGGGTATGTCCCAGGTCATGACCCAGCGCAGCGGCTTCGGTCAGGTCCTCGTTCAGACGCAAGGCACGCGCCATGATACGCGCGATCTGCGTAACCTCCAAGGTATGGGTCAGGCGGGTACGGTAGTGGTCGCCCTCGGGCGCGAGGAACACCTGCGTCTTATTCATCAGGCGGCGGAAGGACTGGCTATGCGTGATCTTATCGCGGTCGCGCTGGAACTCGGTACGCAAGCGGCAGGGCTCCTGATAACGGTCTCTGCCTTTGGTCTGTGAGGTACGGAAGGCATACGGAGAGAGGGAAGATGCTTCCCTTTCCAGAAAAATATTAACCAAGTTATCCTGCGAATGATCCATGGTAAATCCTCACTTTCCCGAGCAATTTTTATTCTATAATATAATATACGCACAAATTTGCGATTTTCCTTTTTTTCTTGCGAAAAATTTTATAAAAATCTCTTTTAAGAAGTGTAAAAAAAGAAGTTGGATATTTCTTGTAGGGGTCGACGTCCTCGGCGACCCGTTAAGGCAAAAATTTAACACGCAGAAAACAAAGATAACCCCGGCAGATTTTCAAAGTCTGTCGGGGTATCTGCTTGATGTGTCAAAATCCACCCTATTTCTTGGGTTTTAACTTAAAACCGATTTACTTAATAAGGTCCTCAAAGGGCTTTATTAACTTGGGATTATAGTAACTGTATTCAATTTTTCCGTAAGTTCCTGTTTTGAGCCATCTGCTTTCGCCGCTTACAGTAGCATACATCCATACTGCCCAATTGTACTTATCTGTTTCGGCAGCTTCTTCGGCTTGTTCCTCGGTAAAGCAAGTGATGAAGTAGATATAATCGCTGTCGGCATCTTCGGTTATATTCGCTTTTATATAGCATAACTGCGAACCTTCAGATTCACTCTTGTGCTCTCCGTGTGTTACATAGAAGCCTGCATCCTCGTATGCCTTGATAATGTCCTCACAGGATATTTCCTTCTGCTCGGTGCTATTGCCGCAAGCCGTAAGAGATAAAGCAAACGAGAGCAAAAAAATGATTGATATTATCCTTTTCATTTACATTTCCTCCGTTAGGGCATCTTTTTATCGCCAGTTTCGCATTTGTATTACAAATACATCGGGCAAAGCCCATACCCCTATAATCCTGATTATATTATATCATAAATCGGCAGAGAAAGCAAGGGTGATATTCCGACTTCGTCGGAGTGATATTGTCGCAAGCGACAGTGATATGAAAGCCTACGGCTTTCGTGATATTTTATTCGCCATAAAACTCGCGTAGCGAATACCACTCGGCGTAAGCCGAATATCACTGCGTAGCAATACAACTCGCCTTAGGCGAATAAAACTGCGCAACTTCCCATAAGGAAGTTGCGCAAGAGCAACTTCTTTTTTGTGTGAGAAAATTGTTTCCGTTCTTTTGACACCACAAGCCGATCAAAACTTTCATCAGTTGATTATCCAAACTGTTTAGCTTTCCGTTTCGTGGTAGTCGTAGCGTTCGCCCGTTTTCTCGGGGGTGCATTTGCCGTTGCTGGTCTCCGAAATGCGGCGCCACAAGGGCTCCTTATGCTCGTCGCGGACCGCAAAATGCACGGTCACCTGATCCGCATAATCCACGTTGTCCACTAAAGCGCCCATCTTGGGCAGCAGCAGGTTGAATTTCTGATAATCCGAATACGAGCAAACCATGCTGTACTCGCCGTACTTAAAATACGTAATAACGTGCGCCACGTCCAGCGCAATGCGTGCCGCATGCGAATACGCGCGCACCAGTCCCCCCGCGCCCAGCAAAATGCCGCCAAAATAGCGCGTGACCACCACGACCATATCCGTAGCACCCGACTTGCGCATGCATTCCAGCACCGGCACGCCCGCTGTTCCCTGCGGCTCGCCGTCGTCGCTGTATCTTGCCACAATGCCGCCGTTTAACAGATACGCCCACACGTTATGCGTAGCATCGGCATATTCACGCTGCTTTTGCTTGACAAACGCCATTGCCTCTTCCTCGGACTTAATGGGGGCTGCATGACCGATAAACAGCGAGTTTTTCTCCTCAAATTCTGCCGACGCCATCTTTTCCAGCGTCATATAAAGCTGTTCATTTGCCATTCCTTATCCCCTATCCATGCCAAGTGCATCGTAAATTGCATCGCGCACCACGCCGTAACGGAATGCCACGGGCTGCGCAATGCCGTCAGTATGCATCAACTCCTCAAAGCGCTTGAGCGTGACAAAACGCGCCGCCACGGTCTCGCCCTCCTGCAAAACCACCGCAGAGGCGGGCAGGTTGGTTCTGTACAAATAGCACTCCACAAATGCAGAGGGCTCACGGATCACGCGCAAAAGCTGCAGCTCTTCCTTTTTGGCTTTGAGCCCCGTCTCCTCGCGCAGCTCGCGCACCGCCGCCTCCAAAGCATTCTCTCCTGCCAGAGCGCCACCCGCCGTGATCTCCCAGGCGTTCGGGAAATTGGGTTTCTCGGGCGCACGAAGTGTCAAAAGGATTTCTCCTTTGTCGTTAACGGTAAAAATACTGACCGACAGCACGTAGCATCCCTCGGGAATGCTCTCTCCGCGCACGATGGGTGCGCCAAGGTTGTTGCGCTGTGCGTCAAAAATATCTCGTTTCTCCGCCATGCCGTCTCAGTCCTCCCAATCCGGCTTTTGCGGCTTGGCATCAGGATCAAACTCGCGCAGCATACCGCGCACCTTTGCATCCACCACGGCGGTCACGCGAACCGCATCTGCGCCGTAGTCCACGTCCTCCACGGTTGCCATACGGTACAGCGTATTGAGCGCGCCCTGCTTATGATTAGGAATCACAAAGGTCACGCGCGACTTGCCCGCGTGGATCATGTCCTCCAGCATCTGCGCAAACTGATCGTAGCCGGCACCCGTCAGCGCCGAAATGTGCACCTGGTGCTCGGCTTCTCTGCCATTTACGCTGGGCAATGCGCCCACAACCAGATCGCACTTATTAAACACGTAAAGCGTAGGCTTGCCCGCAGCACCCAGCTCGCAGAGCACCTGCTCGGTAACCGCCAGCTTTTGCTCGTGCTCGGGGTCGGACGCATCGATCACAATGACCAGAATATCCGCATACACCGCCTCGTCCAGCGTGGAGCGGAAAGCCTTGATCAGATGGTGGGGCAGCTTACGGATAAAGCCAACCGTATCGGTCAGGAGAATGCTCTCGCCGCCCGGCAGCTCGAATTTTCTTGTGGTGGGGTCAAGCGTTGCAAACAGCTTGTCCTCTGCCAGAATGCCCGCATCGGTCATGCGGTTGAGCAGCGTGGACTTTCCTGCATTGGTATAACCCACGATAGATACCTTGGGAAGACCGCTCTTATCGCGCGAGGCGCGCATGGTCATGCGGTTCTTTTCCATTTCGGAAAGCTGTGCTTCCAGCGCGGTAATGCGGCGCTGAATGTGTCTGCGGTCGCTTTCCAGCTTGGATTCACCGGGGCCTCGCGTACCGATACCACCGCCCAGACGCGAGAGCTGCGTACCCTTACCGATCAGACGCGGTGCGGTATAGCGCAGCTGCGCCAGCTCGACCTGCAGTTTACCCTCGCCCGTCACGGCGTGTGCGGCAAAGATATCCAAAATCAGCATAGAACGGTCAATGACGCGCACGTCATGCCCGATATCGTCCTCCAAATTACGGATCTGTGCAGGCGAGAGGTCCTCGTCGGTCACGACCAGGCTGATGTCATTGTTTTCGCACAGCTCGGAGATCTCGCGCACCTTGCCCGAGCCGATCAGCGTGCGGGGATCGGGGGTATCCTTGCTTTGCACCACGCGCACGATGGCAACGCCTCCTGCGGTGTCCAGCAATCTTTCCAGCTCATCCAGTCCCGATTCTACGCTCTGCGCGTCATTTTCGCGCGTCACAATGCCGACAAGCAATGCGCGCGTCAGCCCTTCAATTTCCTTGTTTTGCAAGCTTTGCATTCTGTCTTCTTCTCCTTCTCTTGGCTGCCTTTGCAGTCACGTGCACGTAACGCTGCATACAGGAAAGATACTCCTCGTTGACCTTGGTGTTCTTGCCGCCAAAGCGCAAAAGCACCTCCCTGCCGCTGATCCAGCAAACCTGATCCACCTCTTCGGTCTGCAGCACCATGTCTTCAATCTCGGCATCCACGTATACTAAGTACACGTCCACGATCTTGTGTCCGTTATAGGTGCGCACGCAGTTTCGGATCTGCTCCTGCGTCAGCTCCAGTCCCAGCTCCTCGCGCACCTCGCGGCGCATGCCCTGCTCACTATCTTCGCCTGCCTGCACCACGCCCATGGTCACGCACCACGCACCCGGCAAAACCCGCTTGGTTGCCGCGCGCTTCTGGATCAGAAATCCGTGATCACGGTGATAAATAAAGGCGTGCACCACCATGGTGTACTCATCGTCGGCAAGACGATAACGGCGGCCTCGCTCTACGAGCTTGCCCGTCCTCTGACCCTCTCGGGTATAAACGTCCAGCATTTCCATGTCTGTCCTTCTTTCCCCTTGGCTCCGAATTGCATCGTGCCTTGGCGCGAGATAAATGAAAACGGGCAGACTCCGCCACTACGCGTAGAGTCTGCCCATTTATCAACAATTGTCGTAAGATTACTTTCTGGAAGCTTCCAGTCTCTTCTTGAACTTGTCCAGACGGCCGCCTGCATCAACGAACTTCTGCTTACCGGTGAAGAAGGGGTGGCACTTGGAGCAAATTTCAACTCTCATTTCGCTGCCCTTGGTGGAACGGGTAGTAACAGTTTCGCCGCAAGCGCACTTAACGACACACTCTACGTAATTGGGATGGATTCCGCTTTTCATTTTTCAATACCTCGCATAAATTTTCTCGATGTTCTTTGACATCGGATTCACAAGCGGAGATATTATATCATATAATATCCCCCGTGTCAAGGACTTTTTGAAATTTTTTTGAATTGTTAGCGTTTTTTCGGTTTTGGGTCCACGTTGAGGCGCTACGGCGACCCTTCGAAGCGGTCGATCCAAAACCTTCGTCCTTGAAGAAGCTCAGACCTGTGCCATGCGGTCGCGCAGCTCGGCGATGATCTTTTTCTCCAGTCGTGAAATATACGACTGTGAAATCCCCAGGTAGCTCGCAACCTCCTTTTGCGTCATCTCTTCTCTACCCCCAAGACCGTAGCGCAGCTCAATGATCAATCTCTCCCGCTCGTCCAGCTCCGCTACCGCGCGCCGCACCGCCTCCCGCTCCTCTCTTTGCTCAATCTCATATACCACGCCCTCCTCGTCGCTGCCAAGTATATCCGAAAGCAGCAGCTCGTTGCCGTCAAAATCCACGTTAAGCGGCTCGTCCAAGGACACCTCGCCCCCTTTGCCCGATTGCTTGCGCAAATACATGAGTATCTCATTCTCAATGCACCGCGAGGCATACGTCGCCAGCTTGATATTCTTATCCGAGCGGAACGTGCCCACCGCCTTGCACAGCCCGATCGTGCCAATCGAGATCAGATCCTCGATCCCCGTGCCCGTGCTTTCAAATTTCTTGGCAATGTACACCACCAGGCGCAAATTGTGCTCGATCAGCGCCACGCGCGCATCGGGATCGCCCGCCTCCAGCGCCTCAATCATTTCCGCCTCTCGCTCGGGCGTATAGGGTGCGGGCAGCAGCTCGGGGCCATTTATGTAGTAAACCCCGTTTCGTTTTGCAAGCCTTTTCTTGATGCGTAACCACAGCTCTTTGATCTTTTGCATGCTCTCTCTCCTTTTACCGTAATAATGCAGTCGGCACGACCGCGCCAAATTCGCCGCCCAGCGCCTCTCCCGACGGTGCGATCAGCGCGTGTACCGCTCGCGCCTTACCGTCTCCCGTGTCCAAAAGCACCTCATCGGGCAGTAGCGCCACCGCCAAGTCAAAGCCCAGCGCAGTATGCATGGGAACCATGCGCACGCGCTTGCGCTCGGGCAAAGCGTCCATTTCCCTGCCGCCGCTCTCCACGGCGCGCCTCAGCCCCTCCGGCAGTGCGGCAAGCCAGATTTGCCGATCCGCAACAATAACGGGCGTGCCGCTGATGGGATCGCAAAGCAAATTACCGCTATCGCAAAGCCCCTCCAGCTCGCAGCGCACGCCCTGCATGCGAATGCGCACGCGGCAGGTCTTGATCGCGCTCTTTTTGGAAAGCACCCTGCCCCCAAAGGCGGCGATCAGCGCGGCAGCCGATGCCAGCGCCAAAAACATCCAAGCCGAAATGCCATCACTCTGCACCTCGTCCAAGGGCAGGTCTGCGCGCCCGAGCAAATTGTAAAGTGCGGTCATGCCGCCACCCATCAGCGCGCTAATGCCGAAATACGTGCCGCAAAGCAGCAGCAATCTGCCCACGCGCACGCCCTTGCCCGCCGCGCAAAGCGCGCACATGAAAAAGCACACGGCAAGATCAAGACCTAACGACAGCCACGGCTGTGCCGATGCAAACAGCGCGATCACACTATACACCCCGCCCAAGGCGGACGCCAGCAGCATGCGCCAGCGGCTTTTGCGCAGATGCAGCAGCCCTATGCTCAAATACAGGCACAGATAATCCATGCTGAAGTTGATCAGAAAAAACAGATCCACGTACACGTCCAACTCCATCACCTCCGCCTCTATTATACGCCCCGCACCGTGACGGATAAGGTCACATCGGGGAAAGTGCGAAAAATTAATAAATTTACAAAAAAGGCGTGACAGACGCACGCATATATGATATAATGGTAAAAAAACTACGGGAGAGCTCTCTATGAAATATATCGGATGGATCGCCACGGCCTTAGCATGCATTTGCCTGCTGGGCGCTTGCAACGATCAAACAGATCAAAAGGAATACGACACGACCGCAACCGAGCTTGGCACGCAATACGAAAGCCATTGGGTCACCGGCATTACCAAGGCATCCGCTTCGCAAAACGAGGCGGTGGCAGACTGGCTGGCGCTTTGCGCGACAGCGGAGCGTGACAGCATTGGGCACTACGTGCTGCACAATGCCAAGGATAACGGCGACGGCACCAAAACGCACCATATCCTGCTCTACCGCTCGGCAACCGATACGGATTACAAGCATTTTACGGTGGATTTTGCTCAGAACGGTGATGCGCTGACCGTCATTCCTACCTACACCTCCTCGGAGAAATCGCAATACGGCTACGACCTGATCTACCTGACCCTGCGCGCAGACGCAGCGCTGGAGATCACGGTGGACATGCTGGTAGACGGCGACTACCCCGGTGCTATCCAGAGCACCACGAGCGCTGCCATCACCCCTGATACGTTTGGTACAAAGACCGATGAGTAAGCCGGTAACAACACCCGAAGCAAGCGCGCATTGCCGCGCATACCACGGTTTTACCTTTGGGCTCTACCGCTTTGTGGGCAATATGTACGCCAAGTCCTACCTTGGCTTCCGCACCCAAACGGTGAAAACCGAGCAAGACGGCGCTTGCCTGATCTTGTGCAACAGCCAGACGCTGCAGGACGAGCTTTTGGTACGCCTGGCATTTGATCGCCCCGTATACTGCGTGCAAACGCGCGGACAGCGCCGCGGGCCTAGCGGCATGGTGACCGATCTGCTCACCTCTCCCATTGCGCAAAAGCCCGGACCGCAGACCTGGTCGCAGGCAGCTGTGCAGGGCATCAAAAAAGTAGTTGCCGAGGGCGGCAGCATTTGCCTGTTCCCCTGCGGTGCCCCCACCTATACGCACACCCCCGCACCCATCAGCAAGCAGACCGTGCCGCTCATCCGTGCGCTGGGCATTCCCGTTATTCTGTACACGCTGCACGGCGGCATTGGCGCGTTGCCCCGCTGGGGTGACGGCAGACGCAAGGGCCCCTTTATCGGTCGCTGTGAGCGCACGCTGCTGCCCGAGGAATACGCCGCAATGAGCGACGCCGACCTGCACGCCCTGATCGCGCGCACGCTTCAGGTCAACGACAAGCCCCTGGGGCTGACCTATCACAGCAGCCGCCGCGCCGAGCGACTGGAAAGAGTGCTGTACGTATGCCCGCGCTGCCGCGAGCATTCCGCGCTGTACACGCAGGGCAATCACGTCAGCTGTCGCGCCTGCGGCATGACCGCCAACTACACCGAAGCAGGCAATTTTGTCTTTTTGAACTGCGAAACACCCATTACCACGCTGGAGCAATGGATGGAATATCAGACCTCCTGGCTGCAAAACCGTTTGGAAAGCTTCCAGGGCAATATTTTTACCGAGCCGGGCGTGACTATTCTGTCGGTCGACCGCGAGCCTGCGGACGAGCCTTTGTTCGGCACGCTGATCATGACGCGCGAAAAACTGCTTTTGCGCTTTGAGGACGGACAAGCCGGCACGCGCACGGTGGGCTTTGCCTTGGATTCGGTGGCAATGCTGACCCCTTGCGCCAAGACCAAGCTGACCTTGACCACCGCGCAAGGCACTTGGGAGATCACAGGCCCCTCCGGCTTTTGTGCACACAAATACGCGCAGCTGTTCAAAGCCTTGCGCGGACAGCTTAAAAAGTAAAAAAACAAACTCTACAGCACATAAAAAGGGCTGCCGGATAGGGATGTGCCCTAAAGGACAGTAGAAAAGCCGATACGGAAATCATTCCGTATCGGCTCTTTTTTTGTTGTTCCACCACTTTGGGTGGTGAGTAAGTGCTTATTTAGCTGTTATTCCATTAGCCAAAACTGTCCTTTAGAATGACGCTCTATAGCAGCCCCGGGTTTTTATTCGGTTAAAAATGCGGGAAGCGTTATATCATACTGCTCCAAGAACGCCTCGATCTTTGCCTGCGCCTCGGGCGACAGGATTCTGCCCTCACTGCGGTACACGGAAAACATACCCGCGCATATCACAGACCCCAGGCATATAAGAACGATTGCTAAGCTTGCAAGCTTGATTTTCATGACAAATCGCCTCCAACAGTTGATAACTCAATACTCTTTTTTCCGAACGGCATTGCGCACCACGGCAAACGCCTCCTGCTCGCCCCTCTCGGCAAGCGTGCGCAGCCAGCTCTCCAGAAGCGCTGCGGTTTCGGGATGCATACGCGACCGCGCCTGTCCGCGCATAAAATACGCCAGCGCGCTCTCGTCGGTATACTTTTCCTTTTGATAGGTCTTGCAGGCAGCCATTCTGTCGCAAAACATTTCGGCTACGTAGCGCACCGGCATCTTGACCGCTGTATAAGCGCGTGCGGCGGGCACGTAGTCAAACCAATACTCGTAATGGTGCTTGTTGCGCCCCTGATGATGCAGCCACATGGCAGAATACCCCTCGGACTCGCGCTGTGCCTCACCCGGACTGCGCGTGCCTTGGTAATACTTGGCGCCCGGAATAAACTCGGCGGGCGAATACTTGGAAAGATCATGTCCCAGCCCCTGCCAGCCGATCCCTACGCGAAAGCAATGCGCAATGACCTTATGGCGGTGCTTGGTAATGGTGATAAAATGCCGGATCGGACGTGCCATATCAGCGCAAGAAACCGTTAATGATCTGCTCTTCTGCCTGCTTTTCGGAAAGACCCAGCGTCATAAGCTTGATCAGCTGCTCGCCCGCGATCTTACCAATGGCAGCCTCGTGGATCAAGGAGGCCTGCACGTGATTTGCCGCTACCTTCGGGACTGCGTCTACGCGTGCGTTGTCCATGATAATGGCATCGCACTCGGTATGACCCGTGCAACAGTTGTTGCCGTTGATGCAGGAAAGGAAGGTCTGACGGGAATCGTCCTTGGCAACCGAACGCGAGATCACGTGCGCACCGCAGTTCTCGCCGTCCAGATCGACCGTAAAGTCGGTCACGGCGGTCTGCTTGCCGTGGGTCATGATCTTCTCGCCGATAACCAGCGTGGCGCGATCTGCCAGCTTTGCGCGCGTGACGCGCACGGTGGAGTCCACGCCGCCCAGCTGTGCGGATTCGATCTCCATGTAGCCGCCCTCGGCAATATCGATCTCAGTGGTGGGATTGAGCACCTTTTCACCCGTGCCCTCGCCCTGTCCGTAGTGCTTTTCCACGTACTTGAGCTTGGCGTTCTTTGCCAGGTGGAATGCGTGAATGCCGTCGTGCGCGGTCTCCTCGTCGCCTGCGTTGTGAATGCCGCAGCCTGCCACGATCAGCACGTCGGCGTCCTCGCCGATATAAAAGTCGTTATATACCAGATCCTTCAAGCCGGTTTTGGTCAGCAGCACGGGAATGTCCACGCGCTCGTTCTTGGTGCCGGGCTTGATGATGATATCGATACCGGGCTTGTCGGTCTTGGTCACGATATCGATGTTTGCGGTGGTGTGTCTGGATTCGCCCTCGCCGTTTGCGCGGATGTTATACGCGCCCTCGGGCACGATCTCCAGATCCATGATCTCGGAAAGAAGGTTCTTCTGAATTGCATCCAATGCCATTATGCTTCACCTCCTACGATCACTCTGCAGGGCTTCTGCGTGCCAAACAAGCCGGGCAGGATCTCATCCTTGCTGCCCTGCGCGCTGACAGTACCCTCGGAAAGCACGATCACGGTATCCGCAATGTCCAGAATGCGCTCCTGGTGGGTAATGATCAGAATGCTGCCCTTGTTCTTTTCGTACATACGCTCAAAAACGGTGATCAGCGAGCCAAAGCTCCACAGGTCAATGCCCGCCTCAGGCTCGTCAAACACGGCAAAGGGGGTATTTCTTGCATTGATCATCGCAATCTCAATTCTCTTAAGCTCACCGCCCGACAAAGAGCCGTTGACCTCGCGGTTGACGTACTCCTTGGCGCAAAGTCCGACCTCGGACAGATACGCACATGCCTGTGCGACCGAGATGTCCTTGCCCGCTGCGATCGAGATCAGGTCCTTGACCGTAATGCCCTTAAAGCGGACGGGCTGCTGGAATGCATAGCTGATGCCCAGATTTGCGCGCTCAGTGATGCCAAGGTTGGTAATATCCTGCCCCTGGAACAAAATTTTGCCCGAGGTAGGGGTAATGATACCGGCAATGACCTTAGCCAGGGTGGATTTACCCGAGCCGTTGGGGCCGGTGATGGCGACGAAACGGTCTTCAATAACCAGATTGACGTCGCGCAATATATCGGTCGTCTTACCGGTCACTTCATCGGCGACCGAGTAAGAAACGTGTTGCAGTTCTAACATATGAAAGTCTCCTGTAGGTTATCGGGGGTGATTAGTTGTTGCCGTACTTGAAGGTGCGGCGAATTTCGGGCACGCGGGGCAGCCCTTCTGCTGCTGCCATGCGCTCTCTGACCATTTCGGAAAGCTCGTGCGATCTTGCCGCTCTGACCGTATCTGCGTCAATGACGTCCACAAAATCCACGTAAACGCGCGTTTTTCTCCAGGGTGCGCGGTGCTTGACCTTGTCGGTATCGGTCACGCGCACGATCACGATGGGCACGCCTGCCTTCTTTGCCATCAGGAACACGCCCTCACGGAACGGCAGCAAGCCCTCGATCTGACGGTTACGCGTTCCCTCGGGGAATACGCCGTAAGAAACGGGGAAAGTCTTCATGCGGTTTGCCACCTCGCGAATGGTGGTCAGCGCCTCGCGCGCCTCCTGGCGGTTAATGGGCAAAAATCCGCCCTTGTGCAAGTATTTTCCTGCGATAGGATAATTGAAATTTTCAGGCTTGGACACAAACGCCACGCTTCTGCCGCGCAAAACGGTCAGCATGGACATAAAATCGTGGTCAGACAGGTGGTTGGACACCAGCAGGAAGTTGCCGTGCGCGGGCACCTTCTCCTTACCGCGGACGCGAAGCTCTACACGCGCAAGGCGCAGGTACAGCGCGATGGTCTCCACCAGCACCGCCAGATAAAAGCGATTGGGCTTTTCCTGGGGCTTGGACTTGTCCACAAATACGGAAAGCAGCACAAAGAGCAGCACGTATACAAGGAAAAATCCGATCGAATATCCAACCCACAGCGCAAGCGGGATCCACGCATCCAAAATGGAAGTCACCAACGTTGCATTCAAAAACACCGTCAACACCGAGCAAAGCGCTCCGAGTGTCAAAAACAGTTCAAGAAGCATTTATTATTATCCTCCGTTCCAATACTCTTACTTGGCAAGCTCCAAAAGCTGTGCCGTAATCTCGCGGAAACGATCCGCTTGTGCTTGCAGGTGCTCCGAGCTTCTCTGTCCGCTCTGCGCCTGTGCCAGTGCCTGCGGCTCACCGACTACAACGCGCAGTCGCTTGCCAAACAGGAAATGATAGTTGCCATCAATGGCAATCGGCACCACCTCGCTGCCCGCCATGGTAGCAAGCAATGCAAAGCCGGGGCGGAACTTGTCCATCTCACCGGTCTTGGAGGTATGCCCCTCGGGGAAAATGATCATGCTGTTCCCCTCTTTCATAACGCGGATGCTTTCCTTGATCCAGCCTGTATCCAATCCGAAGCGATTCACGGGAATGGCGCGGTTGTTGGAAAGCACTTGGCCAACGATCCAGCTTTTTTCCATCTGGTCCTTTGCCGAAAGAATATGAATGCGGTATTTCCACAAAAGCACCGCGATCAGAATACCGTCCTTGTGCGAGACGTGGTTGCAGGTAAACACCACGGGCTTATCAAAGCCCTTCTCTTTTCTGGCAGGATCGGCATATATGACCTTGGGGCGGAAGCCGATATATACATACAAAACGCAAAGTCCTCTGAAAATCAAGCCGAGAATCTTACCGGCAAATCTCTCCAAACGCTTCATCGGAACCTCTCCCTTATCTCTACGCATTAATATACAGTATAGTATTATATCATAATTTTGATGTAAATGCAAGAGTTTTCCTTTAATTTCACCAAAAAAGTAACCGCAAAAAGCGCAAAAAAGCCCTTGCATTCGCGTAAAAAATATGGTATAATGATATTTTGATAACACTCAACTTTATTTCCCAAGGAGGGATCTGAATATGTCTTCTTACAAGATCGATACCAAATGCGTACAATCCGGCTACGAGCCCCAGAATGGCGAGCCCCGCGTGCTGCCCATCGTGCAAAGCACCACGTATAAATACTCCGACGTAGACCACGTTGGCGACCTGTTTGACCTCAAGGCAGACGGTCACATGTACTCCCGTATTTCCAACCCCACCTTGGCGTGCGTGGAAGCAAAGATCGCAGATATGGAGGGGGGCGTTGGCGCTATGCTGGTATCCTCGGGTCAGTCTGCAAGCCTGCTTTCCATTCTCAATATCACAAGCGCGGGTCAGAACTTTATTTCCATGTCCTCGATCTACGGCGGCACTATCAATCTGTTCGCCGTCACGCTGCAGCGCATGGGCATTGAGGTGCGTTTTGCAACCCCCGATATGACCGACGAGCAGATCGAAGCTATGATCGACGAAAACACCCGCCTGTTCTTTGGTGAGACCGTGGCAAACCCTGCCCTGGTGGTGTTTGACATTGAGCGTTACGCAAATCTTGCCCACAAGCACGGTATGCCCCTGATCGTGGACAACACCTTTGCAACCCCCATCCTGTGCCGTCCCTTTGAGCACGGCGCGGATATCGTGGTGCACTCCACCACCAAATACATGGACGGACACGCAACCGTTGTGGGCGGCGTGATCGTAGACAGCGGCAAGTTTGACTGGGAGGGCTCTGACAAGTACCCCGAGATGAACGAGCCGGACGAATCCTACCACGGCGTCATTTACACCAAGCAGTTTGGCAACGCAAACGCCTACATTACCAAGGTGCGCGTGCAGCTGCTGCGTGACCTGGGCTGCACCATGGCGGCTCTTCCCGCATTCATTCTCAATCTGGGGCTGGAGACGCTGGCTGTCCGCATGGAAAAGCACTGCTCCAACGCGCTCAAGGTGGCAACCTACCTGCAAAATCACCCCAAGATCGATTGGGTATCCTACCCCTCCCTGCCCGGTGATGCGCAGTACGAGATGGCGCAGAAGTATCTGCCCAACGGCTGCTGCGGCGTCATTTCCTTTGGCGTCAAGGGCGGTCGCGATGCATCCGTGCGTCTGATGGATAGCCTCAAGCTGGCTGCCATCGTAGTACACGTAGCAGATGCACGCACCAGTGCCCTGCACCCCGCAAGCGCCACCCACAGACAGCTGACCGACGAGCAGCTGATTGCCGCAGGCGTACGCCCTGAGCTGGTACGCTTCTCTGTCGGCATTGAAAATCCCGACGACATTATCGCAGATCTGGCACAAGCACTCGATCAGGTCTGATTTCAAACGAAAAAGGAGTAATTCCGTATGCCCATTAAAATTCCCAACCTGTTGCCCGCCACCACCACGCTGCTGGAGGAAAACATCTTTGTCATGACCGAGACGCGCGCCATTACGCAGGACATTCGTCCTTTGCGCGTGCTGATGCTCAACCTCATGCCGCAAAAGATTGTGACCGAAACGCAGATTGCAAGATTGATCGGCAACACGCCCCTGCAGGTAGAGCTGGAGCTTTTGCAGACCGCAACGCACAAGGCGACCCACACCTCGGGCGAGCACATGCTGGCATTTTATAAGACCTTTGCCGAGGTCAAGGACAAGCGTTACGACGGCATGATCATCACGGGCGCACCCGTGGAGCAGATCCCCTTTGAGGACGTGGACTACTGGCCCGAGCTTTGCGAGATCATGGAATGGAGCAAGACGCACGTGACCAGCACCTTCCACATTTGCTGGGGTGCACAGGCAGGTCTTTACTACCATTACGGCGTTCCCAAGTACCCGCTTGACAAAAAGCTGTTCGGCGTGTACGAGCACTCGCTGGACTACAAGCGCTCGATTTTGTTCCGCGGCTTTGACGACACCTTCAAGGTGCCGCATTCCCGTCACACCACCTGCAAGAGAGAGGACATTGAGGCAGTTCCCGAAATCCGCATTCTGGCAAGCTCGCCCGAGGCAGGCGTATTCGCTTGCATGACCGAGAGAGGCAGACAGGTATTTATTACGGGTCACTCGGAATACGACGCAGACACGCTCAAAAAGGAATACCTGCGCGACAAGAACGCAGGTATTCCCATTGATCTGCCCAAGAACTACTTCCCGGACGACGACGACACCAAGGATCCCGTGGTTTCCTGGCGTTCCTGCGCAAACCTGTTGTATTCCAACTGGCTCAATTATCTGGTCTACCAGACCACACCTTACAACATCGAAGAAATTCAGTAAACGTAAAAAACCCGCCGTATAGGGCAGCGGAATTAGCGGAGAAATAATTTTAGCCACCACGTTTTTGCGTGGTGGCTTTTCAAATAGGTGGCATCTGCGATCCGTTTTGGTGAAGGAGCGACCGTTAAATGGATCTCACCCACCGCAATCGCGTTGAATATTCTCGGCTTAATCGCCTCAAAATTCAACGCTGCGGTCCCCCCTCTCCAGCGGAGAGGGCTAATGTAGCGCATCCGTCTTGTTCTTTTTTTCGCTAATTTTGCACGCCGTATCGGCGGGTTTTTGTTATACTCTTTTGACCTTGAGCGTCATTTTGCAGCGCTCGGCTTGCGCGCCGCGGATCTCGATCAGATAGTCCAGCACCATCTCGCCGGCACTCTCCAAGCGGTTGTCCACGTGCAAAGCCAGCACGCCGATCTGGAAAGGCATGTAAGGCGTTTCGTAAGTGCACAGATGACGCACGCCGCGCTCAAATACCAGCGCGGTGCTGACCGCTCCCGAGCGGATCATGCTGACCGTTTTGGGGTCGTCCTTGGCATACGACACCACGGTGGTCGAGCCCTCCATACCGCTCAGCTCGCCCTCGTCGTACACGACCTCCACTCTGCCGCCGCGTACGCGCACAACGCCCTCGGTAATCATTTCCAGGGTCTCACCGTTCTCTTCTCCCGGCAGCTCCTCGGGCACCATAATGCTGACGTCGTCCGCCATTTCCGCAATCTGCTTTTCATAGACCGCGTCAAACAAATTTGCCTTGACTGCGCTGCGCTCGGAGACAATGCTCACGCTTACGTATTCTTTGCTCATAAAAACACCTCAATTTTTTCATTGCTATTATTATAGTACATTCCGCTCTCTCTGTCAAGCACAAAAGTACCCTCTCTTTCTTGTGTAGGTTTCACAAAACTTAGGCGGTTCCTCGTTTCACACTTGACTTTTGTCCGTTTCAGAGGTATAATAGACTGAATGCAAATATCTATTACATCTTATATGGAGGTAACAATGAAAAAGATTTTAGTTTTGCTTCTCGCTTTGCTGATGGTTGCCAGCCTGCTGGCGGCTTGCGCAGAGACCTCGGACGATCAGACCGAAACCACTGCTGCCGGTGAGCAGGAGACCAATGTTTTGGATCTGCTGGACGTTCCGGACAAGAAGTACGACGGTCAGGAGATCATGTTCCTGACAAGAGACGCTGCTGAATGGACCACGGTGGACATTTACGCAGAGGAGCTGACCGACGAGCCCATCAACAACGCCGTATACAAGAGAAACGACGCCATCCAGTCCAAGTATGACATCGTCATTCTGGAGACGCAGGTAGAGGATCCCGTTTCCGCTGTAGAAAAGGACGTTAAGGGCGGCGCTTGCGAATACCAGGCAATCGTGCAGAAGCTTGGTCAGTGCGCATCCATTGCCACCAAGGGCTACCTGCAGAATCTGGTAGACGTTCCCTACCTCAACTTTGACCAGACCTGGTGGGACCAGAAGGCTCTTGAGGGTCTTTCGATCGGTAACAAGGTATACTTTGCAACCGGCGACCTTCTGACCAGCGACAACGACGGTACGTTTATCGTTATGTTTAACAAGACCCTTGCCGAAGACAACAACCTGGAAGACATTTACGAGCTTGTCAACAACAAGCAGTGGACCTTCCAGAAGATGTACGACATGGCAAAGGTTGCAACCAAGGACCTCAACGGTAACGGCAAGATGGAGCATGACCAGGACGTTCTGGGTACTGCGATCACCGGTAACTCCACCTACTGCATGATGTACGCAGCAGGCGTTGTGATCACCGCAAAGAACGAGCAGGATGTCCCCGAGTACGTACTGGACATTGAGCGTGCGGTTGATACCATTCCGCTTGCCTACTCTATCATCGGTGACAAGAATATGGCAATGAATATGAACACTGCCGGCGGCAGCACCGACGTTGTGGAAAACGGTAAGACCTGCTTCGGTAACGGTCACGCGCTGTTCTTCCAGGAGTGCATGCAGTGCGTAATCCGTCTGCGTAGCTACGACGTAGAATTCGGTGTCGTTCCCTTCCCGATGTTTAACGAAGCACAGGGTGAGTACTACTCGCACATGAACGAGGTTGGCGGCATGGTTTCCATCCCCAACAGCGTCGTTGGTGCAGATCTGGAAGTTGTCGGCGCTCTGATTGAGACCATGGCAGCTTACTCGGTTGACACCCTGACTCCCGCTTACTATGATATCTCTCTGATTTCCAAGTCCACCAGAGACGAGGAATCCAAGCCCATGATCGACCTGATCCTGGCTAACCGTATTTACGACCTTGGTTACGTCTTTGACGCATCCTGGGGCAATCACGTAAACCAGATCGCAGGCCTGTATCTCACCGGTCAGACCAACGTTGCTTCCAAGAAGCCCAACACCTTCAAGAAGCAGATGGCAAAGACGCTTACTAAGTTTGAAATTGACGTTGACTGATTTCCAAAAACATAAGGGAGCTGCCCGTGGGCAGCTCCCTTTTTTGATTGTGTTAATTCAGAATATCGTGATGCTCCGCGTCCGAGAACATGCGTCCAACCGCGTCACGCAGCGCGTCGTGCTGCGCTTCCGGCCCCTTAGCGATCACCTCGTCGGCTGCCGCAAAGGCACTTGTCAAAAGATCGCTGTCCGAGCACGTGCCCGCCAGGCGGAATTCCACGCCACCGCTCTGTCGGATGGCGCCGTCTGCGCTCTTGGCAAAGAAATCACCCGGTCCGCGCTGCGCCAGATCCTGCTCGGCAATGGCAAAGCCATCGTACGTAGTCTTCATGGTGTGCAGTCTGCGCTTGGCAGTCTCACCGATCTCTGCGTCGGTCAAAGCCCCTGCCACCAGCACGCAATAGGATTTTTGCCTGCCGCGCCCCACGCGTCCGCGCAGCTGATGCAGCTGCGAAAGTCCAAACCGCTCGGCATTCTCCACCACCATCAGCGTCGCTTTTGGCACGTTGACGCCAACCTCAATAACCGTAGTGGAAACCAGCACGTCGATCTCCCCTGCCGCAAAGCACTTCATGATCTCGTCCTTCTCCTTGGGCTTTAGCTTGCCGTGCACAAACGCCACGCGGTATCCCTGCAATCGCTCCGAGAGCTGCTCGGCATACTGCACCGCGGCGATGAGCGGCGGCTTGCTTTCGCGCAACACGCCGATCTCCTCAAGCAGCAGATCCTCGTCCTCCTCGCGCTCCTCAACCGCCGGGCACACCACGTATACCTGCCCGCCCTCGTCCACGTTCTTGCGAATAAAGGCATCCAGTCGCTCGCGGTAGCTTTGGTTGACCGTAAAGGTATCCACCCTTTGTCTGCCGGGCGGCATGGTATCAATGCGGGAAACGGCAAGATCACCGTACATCACCAGCGCAAGCGAGCGCGGGATGGGCGTTGCACTCATGCAAAGCAGATGCGCATGCGCGTTCTTGCCCGAAAGCTTGGCGCGCTGTGCCACGCCAAAGCGATGCTGCTCATCGGTAATGACCAATCCCGGAGCGGCAAATTCCACGCCCTCGGAAAGCAACGCCTGCGTGCCGATGACCACCTGCACGCGCGATTTTTCATCCTCTGCAGCCAGCGCTGCATGCACCTTTTTCTTTTGTGCGGGCGTCATAGCTCCCACCAAAAGTGCGCAACGCATGCCCAGCTGCTCAAAATACGGCGCAAGATCGGCATAATGCTGCCTTGCCAGAATCTCGGTAGGCACCATCAGCGCTGCCTGTCTGCCGCTTTGCACCGCGATTACGGCGGCTGCTGCCGCACAAACGGTTTTGCCACAGCCCACGTCGCCCACCACCATGCGCGTCATGGCGTAGGGCTGCGCCATATCGTGGCGGATCTGCTCCACCGTGCGCGCCTGCGCATCGGTCAGCTCGTAGGGCAGCAGCGACAAAAATTTTGTCAGGTCGTTTTGCGTGCATGCGGGCGCGGGCACCAATTCCTTGGTGTGCTTTGCACCGCGCAAGCCCACGCCAAACAAAAACAACTCCTCAAAGGTCAGGCGGTGCTTGGCGATCTCCACGCTTGCAAGATCGGTAGGCGTATGCATAGCGCGCAACGCAAAGCTCAGCGTGCACAGCCCATGACGAATACGGATCTCCTCGGGGATCGGATCCTCCAGCCCGTTTGCGGCAAGCGATAACGCCGCCTCCATGTGTTGCCCGATCTGCTTGGACGAAAGCCCCTCGGTCAACGGGTACACGGGATGCAGCGGCGGCAACGGCTTATTCTCCAGCACCGGCTCTGCCACGGGCGAGGTCATGTGATATTTCCCCTTATCGCGCTCGACCTTACCGTAAAAGCGGAAGGTGCTGCCCACGGGGAACATGCTCTGCACGTAATCCTGATTGATATAGACGATCTCACAATCCGCGCTATCATCAAACGCGCGGAATTTGACCAGCGTCATGCCCCTGCGGATCATGGCGCGGCGCGGCTGCGTTGCCACGGTCATGATCACCGCCATTTTGTTCTGCCCGTCACTCTCACAAAGCCTTCTGACGTTGCCGCGGTTTTCGTACGCGCGCGGAAAATGATAAAGCAGATCCCCTACGGTAAACACGCCCAGCCTTGCGTACGCCGCCTGCTTGGCAGGCCCTACGCCACGTAGCGCACTAATCGGAATATCCCGAACGTCTTGCATACCCGTCCCCCCTTTCAAAAGATGCGTTTTCTATATTATAGCAGATATTTTCCCTGCCGTCAACAAAAAATTATGGGCAACCGCGCTGCGGTTGCCCATAATGGAAACTTAAATATCGTCGCAAAGCGCGTAGCCGCGTCCTCTGCGTGCACAGATCAGGCGTCTGCCGCCAATGGTCTGCGCTTTTTTATTGATTGAGCAAACGTGCACCGAGACGCTTGCCGCATCGCCTGCGTCCAGCGCGTCCGCGCGGCAGATCGCATGCTCGGTCAGAGCACGCAGGATGCGCAGCTCGGTGGGAGTCAGATGCATGCGGTATCCCAGATACCGAAAATCCGTTCCCTGCTCGTCGATTGTAAGCAGTTGCATCAATCCTTCTTCTTGCCAAGCATTACGCAGCCAAGGCAAACGATTGCCATGAGTACTGCGCCACCTGCAATTGCCTTACAGCCAACCTCTTCTGCGGGCTCGGTTGCGATTTCGCTCTCGGGCTCGGTCACAGCGTCGGTCTCGGGAGCGGTCTCGGTTTCGGTCTCGGTCTCGGTCTCAACCGTGGGCTCCTTGCCGGAAGCCTTCTGCTCCATGGTGATCACAGCTGCAGGAACGACGTCGGTGCTGACGCCGGGAATGTAGTTCTGGTATACGTAGTTGAGTCTGCCAAGAGGTGCCATATCGCCGTCAATATACAGGTCAGACATGGAATCCAGCAGCGTGTCACTGTCTGCCCACTTGAACTGCAGGCAAACGGTGTTGTAGTACTCAACGCCGATCAGCTCCATGGGAAGGGCGATCATCATCTCGTTTTCCTTGACACGGTAGGAAACGGTACCGCAATCGGTAAATTCGTATGCGCCGTCCTTGCCGGTGTACTTGGCAACGGTGGTGGTGAAGTTTTCGCTTGCGTTGTAGTTGACGATGTAATCGTAGCCGTACCAGCCGGTCTCAGTGCTGCCGTCCACGTCCAGGAACAGCTGCATCCAGGAGGTGCCTGCCACGGGCTTGGTAATATCGTCTGCGGTCTTTACGTAGAAGTAGAGGTAGGTGGTATCCTGGGTCACCTTAGCGGAAACGATGTCGTTTCTGCCGGTGGTGTTGGTCATGGTCTGCTTGCCGAACGCCTGGCCGTTACGGTCAACCGTATCGCCCTCAACGTCGTAGTAGGTCACAACAACCTTATCCCACTGTGCAAAGTCGCCGGTTACGTTGATGGGATTGCGTGCATCCTGTACGATGACGGGAGCCGCGCCCTTGAGTGCCTGCACGTTGAAGATCAGCTGCATGTAGTAGTTATCAAAGTAGTAATCCGCAATGGTCATTTCGATATCGCGGCTGTACTCCAGAGAAGCGGTATCGACAAAGCGAATGGTGCCGTTATTGGTGGGCTGACGCTGTGCTACCCACTCGTTCCAACCGGTGACCAGCACGTACTTGACGTCTCTGTCAAGCGCTCTGTCAAACTGATACTGGAAGTTGATACCCAGCTTGTAGGAATCTGCGGTGAGCAGGTCGTTGGTGCCGTTGTAGGAGCGTCCGCGGTTGCTGCGGTCGCCGTAGAATGCGGAGTCACTGAACTGTACAGTGCCCGAGTGCTGTGCCATGGAAACGCTGATCGCCTCGCCCTTGCCCGCATACTTGAAGATACGCTGCGGCCACTGGAAGTCCATCCAAGGCCAGGAGTTGGACTTGGTTGCCTCGTTGGGCCACTGGGGCAGACGGATGGTAAAGAAATCGTTGATATTATCTTTTTCCTCTGCAATGATCAGAGGCTTGCCGTCCACGTAGAACCAGGTATCAGCATACTGATTCTTGGAGTAGATCATATCATACAGCTTTTTCACAACAGCGCCGCTGTTGGTGTGCGTGTAGAATACGATCTGCGGTGCATCATAGCCCTGCTGATTCATCTCGTGGCAAACCTGCATGAGCTTGATGGCATTGTTGTAATACTCGTAACCGTTGGTCACGTCAATGTACAAAAAGTCTACGTTTGCATTGGAAAGCAGCTCCATATGCTTACGCATGACCCACTGGTCGCTGGAGTAATAGTAGCCGTACAAAGGCTCTGCAAAGTAGTGCATCTGACCGACACTACCCCATGCGTTGCAGGTGTTGGTGCTGAACGCCTTGTCGCCGTACTTTTCAACGATGTGGGTGTTATCCCAAACGCCGGTATCGCCGTGCTCACCCATCCACAGGAAGTAGAAAATACCAACGTAGTGCTCGCCGTTCTGACCGTACACGCCAACCGTGGTGGGATCGGAAACGACCTGCTTGTGGTTGGTGATGGTGTACTGGGAGTACTGGGTGTAAATGCTTCTGCCCAGATCATCGGTGCCTGCGTAGCCGCCGAACACGTAGTTGATGTTGTTGGGCACGGTGTAGCTGACCGTCTCGCCGTTGAGCAGGTAGGAAATGGTGACCTCGCTGCCATCTGCGGAAACCGCATACTGCACGCTGCTCTCCTTGGTGTCAACCGAGAATACGGGATTTTCGGAGGGGGTGGGATCCGCCCATTCCACATCCTTCTTGGCAGCCTCTTCCTCTTCGCGTCTGGATTCCTCCTCTGCCTTGAGCTGCTCCTGGTAAGCCAGGTACTTCTTGTATTCCTCCATGTTGAACGCCTTTGCATCCTCTTCGGTCGCAAAGAATGCAATGTACGCAATATCAATGGTAGTCTTGCCCAGATCAAACGCACCGTTTGCCATGGGGTCCAGGCGCAGGATCTTAAGCTCGGCGTTGCTATTGCCCCAAGCGTTGCAATGAAGGATCAGGGTCTCCCACTCGCCGGTAGCATTCCACTGCCAGCCCATGTGCGAGCCGTTCTGACCCATTTCCACGCCGTCACTTCTCTGCACGAACAGCTCGCCCTGTGCAGCAAGGTCGGTGCGGTAGTAGAACACGGCATACTTGGCATCGCTACCCTTGGTAAAGGGAGTGCCCAGCCATACGTAGGGGTCGGTTCCGTCAATTCGGAAGGTATAATAGCCCTCTTGTTCCATGTGAACGGTATCGTGACCGTTCTGGAAGCTGTGCGCCGTTTCCGAAACGCTGAAGTCATACAGCAGCGTGGGCTTGGAAGTGTTGAAGGTGGGCGCTTCGGATGCAGAATCCGTCAGCCAGCTGAACAGGGGCTTATTGCCCGTCGTCGCCGTGGAATTTGCACTGGACAGGTTGGTAATCGAGGTGATGACACTCTCGCTTCCCTTCTGCGTGCGTCCCATTGCCACAGCGCCTGCCACGCATGCAATTGCAAGCAGCAGCGCCGCGATCAAAAGAAGTCTTTTTTTCATGTTTGGTCCCTTTCCGATTTATCAAATTCCGATGCCCCAAGGCAACGGTATCTTACTTTACATTATAACAAAACAAACGCCGAAATGCAAGAGCACTTCGGCGTTTTTGGATACATGTACAAATCCGTACTTACTTTTTTGGAACATATAACGCACGCATGGCGTTGAGCACCGCCAAAATCATAACGCCCACGTCCGCAAAGATTGCCACGATAGGCGGCAGAGTGCCGATAAACGGCATAAGGCTGAGCACAAGCACAATTGCCTTGACGCCAATGGCAAACACAATGTTCTGGCGCACGATGCGCAGCGTTCTGCGCGCTACGTCAATCGCGGTTGCCACCTTGGCAGGATTATCGTCCATGAGCACCACGTCAGCCGCCTCAATAGCGGCATCCGAGCCAAGCGCTCCCATGGCAATGCCCACGTCACCTCTGGCAAGCACGGGCGCGTCATTCATGCCGTCACCCACGTATACCACCTTGCCCTTGTCGGATTTTTCTGCCAGCAGCAGCTCCAGCTTTTGGACCTTATGATCGGGCAACAGCTCGCTGTACACCTCGTCAATGCCCAAAGAGACACCGATCGCCTTACCGGTCGCCGCAGCGTCACCGGTCAGCATAACCGTCTTTTTAATACCCATTTTACGCAGGCGCGCAATGCCTGCCTTGGCGTCCGGCTTGATCTCGTCCGACACCACGATGTGTCCCTCGTATTCACCGTCCACCGCTACGTGCACCACAGAGCCCACCGCGTCGCATTCGCTCCATTGCGCACCAATGCTGCGCATAAACTTGCGGTTGCCCACGCAAACCACGTGTCCGTCAATCAGCGCCTTGATGCCGTGACCTGCAATCTCGGTCACCGCACCTACGCGGCTGTTATCCACCTCTTTGGCATACGCTTGCTTGAGCGAGCGAGAGATGGGGTGATCCGAATAGCTCTCGGCGGTTGCCGCCAGGTCAAGGAGCGCCATTTCGTCAATCTTTTCGGGATGAATGGCGGTCACCTGAAAGTTGCCCTTGGTCAGCGTGCCGGTTTTATCAAACACCACGGTCTCGGCATGCGCCAGAGTCTCGAGGTAGCTCGATCCCTTGATCAGAATGCCCTTTCGCGATGCGCCGCCAATGCCGCCAAAGAAGGACATAGGCACCGAAATGACCAGCGCGCAGGGGCAGGAAATGATTAAGAAATTGATAGCGCGTAGGATCCAATCGCTCCAGGGAGCGGCAGCAAAGCCGTTGATAAGACCCCAAATCACGGGTGGCAGCACCGCAAGCGCGGCTGCCGAGCACACGACAATGGGGGTATACCAGCGCGCAAAGCGAGTAATGTACGCCTCGCTCTTGGATTTTTTATCGCCCGAGGTCTCCACCAGCTCCAAGATCTTGGAAACGGTCGACTCGCCAAACTCCTTATCCACGCGCACGCGCAAAAGTCCGCCCATATTGATACAGCCGCTGATGACCGCGTCACCAACGCCTACGTCGCGCGGGTTGGATTCACCCGTCAGCGCAACGGTATTCAGGCTACTCTGCCCCTCGGTCACTGTGCCGTCCAAGGGCACCTTTTCACCGGGCTTGATGACAATGATCTCACCCACCGCGACCTCATCGGGATAGACCTCCAAGATCTCGCCCTCGCGCTCCACGTTTGCGGTGTCGGGGCAGATCTCCATCAGAGACGCAATGGCGTTACGGCTCTTGCCCACGGCAATGCCCTGGAACAGCTCTCCCGTCTGGTAGAGCAGCATGACCATGACCGCCTCGAGGTATTCGGGCTCCTGGTCGGGAAACAGACCGATCGAAAGCACACCAATCGTGGCAACTGCCATGAGGAAATTCTCGTCAAACACCTGCCCGCGGAAAATGCCGCGCAGGGCTTTCCACAATATGTCGTAACCGATGATGAAATACGGCACGAGATAGCAAAGTGCCGCCACCCACTCGGGCGCATGGATATGCCCGTGGTTTTCACCAAAGTGGCTGTGTCCGCCCAGCAGAATGTGGCAAAGTGCCAGCAGCACGGCGGAAAGCACAATGCGAAACAGTACCTTTTTTTGACTTTTTTTGAGCTTCATTACTTGATAATGACCTTACAATCCGAGTCAACCTTTTTGACTGCCTTGACGATCTGGGGAATGATCTCCTCAAACTTTTCCTCATCTGCCTCCACCGTCAATCTCTGCGCCATAAAGCTGACGCTGGCATAGGTCACGCCCTCGATCTTTTTAATGCCCTCTTCCATCTTTGCGGCGCAATGTGCGCAATCGAGGTCTTCCATTTTGAATACTTTTTTCATATCATATCTCCTTTCAAAGGCATATTTCTCTGTTTAGCATTATACTCCAAAGCGGGTGGTTTGTCAAGAGAATATCCAAATATACGTATCCCCCGAGTGTCATCCGGCGCACCGTCACCCCGCGTGTCATCCTGAGCGAATGAGCGCACAGCGCGAATGAGTCGAAGTTTTGCAAAGCGAAGTGTCCGCAAGCGGACAAGAAGCGGAGCAAAACCGCGAGCGCGACGAATGGAAGCGCGCAGCGGGATCTGCGACGGGTTTGATCAATGTCTGCTTAGCCTTGGTTACATTTTTGAGTGAACCCAATACTGAGCGCATTCAAATGTTAATTTACGCAGGCAAACGTGTCAAAAAACGCTCGCAGATCCCGCTGCGCGCTTATCGCGCTTGCGCTTTTGCTCTATTCCGTGTCCTACTGCGCGACGGACACTCCATTCCGCAAAAGTTCGACTACGGGCTTCGCCCTTCGCTCAGGATGACACTCGGGGTGGCGGTACGCTCCGCTCAGGATGACACTCGGGGTGGCGGTACGCTCCGCTCAGGATGACACATAGGAGATGGTCTGCTTCCCATTTTCATACAATGAGTATTTTTCTCTTTACATCCTTGTCAAAATATGGTATACTGAAAGCATCAAACCAACGGAGGAATCCATTATGCCCGTTATCGTTTCCGACAAATTACGTGCACTTGACGTCAAGGACGTGCAAATGCACGGCATCATAGACGACAAGCTGCGCCTGGTGTGCGAGCAGACGCTCAAAAAAATTGATATGTACGCCCTGGCGGACTATTTCCGCTATCGCACCGATGCCTTTGCCACGGGCGAATTCTGGGGCAAACTGATGCGCGCCGCGTGTATGACCTATGCCTACACGAAAGACGAGCAGCTGGCAGGCATCATCAAGACTGCCGTGGACGATCTGCTTTCCCTGCAGGACGAGCAGGGCGACCTGAGCACCACCAAAAAGCAAACCCAACCCAAGGGTGCTTGCGGCAGCGACCTGTGGGAGCGCAAATACGCCCTGATGGGGCTTTTGGAGTATTACCGCGTCTTCCACGACGAGCGCGCCCTGGACGCTTGCCGCCGCGTGGTGCGCTACACCAACGCGCAGGTAGGTGCCGCCCCCAAAACGCCCGTGACCGCCACCGGCTGGGCATTTTTCGGCATTGAATCCTCGTCCATTCTCGATCCGCTCATGCAGCTGTACGCCGTTTGCGGCGAGCCTGCAGCCATGGAGCTGGCACAGCACATCATAGACACCGGATGTTGCGCGCGTGAAAACATCTTTGACGCCATTCGCGCCGGCAAATCCCCTTGGGAGATCGGTAACAATGGTGTGCCCAAGGAGTCGATCGCCAAGGCTTACGAGATGATGTCATGCTTTGAAGGACTGCTGGGCTACTACGCCAACACGGGCGACACGGTTGCCTTTGACACCGCCGTCACCTTCTGGAACAAGGTATATGAAGAGGAGATCACCCTGCTTGGCTCGGGCGGTGCGGATGCGCCGCGCAATCTCGGTCCCGGCACGGGCGAGCAATGGAACCTGACCCGTCAAAACCAGACCAACCCCGATATTGACCTGATGATGGAAACATGCGTGACCGTTTACTGGATGCGCCTTTGCTACCGTCTGCTTTGCCTGACCGGCGAGGTCAAGTATGCCGATGCGCTGGAGGTCAGCGTTTACAACGCCATCACAGGTGCGCTGCGCCCCGACGGGCAGTTCTTTGAATACTTCCCCAAATTCAACGGAAAGCGTAATCCGCGCGTCAATTTCTCCTTTAATATCAAGGGATTTGACCTTTCCTGCTGCACGGCAAACGGACCGACCGGTCTTGCCATGGCACCCTATCTCTACGCCATGAAGACCGCCGCGGGCGGCGTGCTCAACCTGTACGAAAACGGCAGCTTTGCGATTGGTGGCGTGCACTTTGAGGTCACCTCGCGCTATCCCCTGCTTGGCTCGGCAGTTCTGACCGTGACCGATTCTGCCTGCACCGCCCCCATGACACTTGGGCTGCGCGTGCCCGCATTTGCCGAGGATTTTTACGCCATTTGCGACGGCAAGCTGCTGCCCGGCACCCCCGGCACTTACCTGGAGATCACGCGCGCATGGCACAAGGGCGACACCGTAACGGTTGCCTTTGACATTCCGCTGACCTGCCATCCCGCGCCCCACGGCGACAACCGCTTGGGCGATCATTTCGCCGCCTTTACCTATGGCTCGATCCTGCTCGCGCGCGACAGCCGCTACGATGCCGATCCGCTCGCACCCATTGACAGCACCACCGTGACCGACTACCGCGTCATGCCCTCGGACTGTGGCGGCTACCTCAAAGCCGAGATTCAGACCGAGCATGACCTCTTGACGCTGATCGACTACGCCTCTGCGGGCAACACCTGGACCGAGGACGCGATCTTTGCCTCCTGGATTCCCACCAAGGAGGACATGGCATGAACATATTCAAACGCATACTCCTGACCTCGCTTGGGCTTTCCCTGCTTTGCGCAGGTCTTGCATTCCCCACGTCCGCTGCGCAAACCACCGATCCGTACACGCAATCGCTGCTTGACAAGGGCTTTCCCCTTTCGTACGCCAAAAAGCTGACCGCTCTGCACGCGCTGCACCCGGCTTGGGAATTTGAGCCCCTGCTCGTGACCGACATGAAAAGCCAATACACCTGGGAATACGTGCTGGCGCAGGAAACCGACAACCCCAAGCGCAATCTGATCAACAAGGGCAACTCATACGTCCCCTACCGCCACACCACCAATACCGAGCTGTACGATTCGGGCTGGTATCAGGCGTCCTACGAGGCGGTCTCCTACTTTATGGATCCCGAAAACTGGCTCAATGAAAAGGACATTTTCATGTTCCAGAATCTTTGCTACTCCGATGCTATCACGCCTGCCATTGTGGAAAGCGCACTTGCGGGCACGTTTATGGCAAACGCAACGCTTTACGATGATGTGACCTACGCCGCCTATCTGGTAGAGGTAGGCAAGGCACTCAACGTAGACCCCTTGCATTTGGCGGCAAGATTGCGCCAGGAGCAAGGCGCAAACGGAAACAGCGCCTTGGTCAAGGGCAATTGCGGCGACAAGCTTTGGTACTATTACGAAAATGCGGTGCAGACCGAGAACGGCAAGCAGGTGCTTGCTCCCGCAACGGGCTATACCGAGCAATCGCTCAAGCAATACAACGGGCTTTACAATTACTTCAACATCGGCGCGGCGGGCACGGGCTACTTTGCCATTTACCTGGGCGCAATGAAGGAAGCGCAAAAGGGTACTGCGGAAATGGCGGAGGAATGGGGCGGCAGCGGCGCCTGGGATACGCCCGCAAAGGCAATTTACGGCGGCGCATACAAGCTGACCAACAAGTACGTGGGCGACTACCAGAATACGCTATACCTGCAAAAATTCAACGTAGATCCCCGTTCCTCGCGCAACTTCTGGGGACAGTATATGCAAAACGTGGGCGCTTCGGTCAGCGAGGCACGCACCATCTTCAATTCGCTTTACTCCTCGGATTGTCTGGAGCTTCCCTATCACTTCTTAATTCCCGTTTTCCAGGGCAAGCCCGACACCAACCCCGACCCCGCAAGCGGCTCTTGCGATACCTACGCAGCGGCTGACAGCATGGTTGACGTGGAAAGTGCCATGCGCGCACCCGTCACTACCGAACCCGTGCTCAATGCCATCACTCAGCCCCGAAATCTGACCATGGTAGAGGGCGAGCCCATCACGGTTACGCTGCAAGCGCACGCCACGCGCGGCTTTGGTCGCTATTTCGTGCGCATCAACGGCGGTGAGCCGGTGGAGCTGGCAAGCGAATACGACAAAAACGCCCAGCCCACGCTGCTGGACAAAAACGGATCGGGCAGATACCCCAACGTAGCATCTCTGGACTGCTCTGCTCTTCCCGTAGGTGAATACGACCTGCTGATCATCGGTCAGCTGGAGAACCCCGACAAGGCATGCCCGCACTACGTGCTGGCAAGCATACGCCTGACCGTGGTCAAAGCGCCCGAAACGCAAGCGCCCGTCACCACCGAGGAGGAAGAATCCAAGCAAGAGCAAACGCATTCCCCCACCGTAGAAGATATCACAAGCGATATTCAAACAAACTCCCCCACCGAGCAGGACGGATGCAAGAGCTTGTTGCATGTAAGTGCCACCGCTGCGAGCCTGCTGCTTGGCGCGTTACTCATCAAAAAGAAATCCTGACAATACAAAACCGGCAGAAGAGCAAATCCTCTGCCGGTTCTTTTGTATGATAAGCTTTTTTACGTGTCGGTAGCCGTACGGGAATCGAACCGAATTGCCCGAGGGCGATGCATTTATGCGTCTTTCGGCGTGCTTTTACTCGCAAGATTGGTATCTTGCTTCGCAAAATCTCACCAAAATCCATCAAAAATGCATTCGCTCTCGGGTGCG
>JAZRQR010000167.1:0-27774 GCA_045650025.1 Eubacteriales bacterium | reverse complement strand
TGGGGTTGGGTTGCATTCTTTGCTGAAACTCCCGGTACCTTTGGTTACCAGATCGGCGACGCTGATCCCGTATTCGACGCTGCATTCTCCATTGAGGCAGAGGGTCCCGTTGTAGACGCTGCTGTTGCTCAGGGCGGTAAGTCCGCTGCAAGAATGCACATCTCCATCCCCGTTGAGTTCCTCTCCGGCGAAGAGATCACCATCAAGGCTCTTGCAATGGATGCTGTTGGCACCGTTGAGACCCTGGTTGAGTTCAAGCTCACCAAGCCCGTTAACCCCAACGCTCCCGTATTCTTCGTAACCGCTGGCGAGATGGCTTCCTCCATCCCCGGCTCTCCTGACGTTACCTCCGCTACCATGAGTGCTGACGGTGAGTACATCACTGTTACCACCGGTACTGTTGGTGACCCCTACTACCAGATGCCCATGATCAATCAGAAGGGCTACCAGGCTGGCTTCATCGCTATTAAGTACAGAACCACCGTTCAGGGTATCGGCGGCCAGATCTTTATCGGCTCCGGCGCAGGTCCTAACGGTGCAGGCGACAACCCCACCTTTGACTACGTTGCTGACGGCAAGTGGAACCTCGTTATCATTCCTCTGGAAGGCGTTGCTTCCATCACCGAGGCTGGTATCAACTACCTGCGTTGGGATATGTTCCAGAGAGGCACCGAGAACTCCATCGATATGGCTTACATCGCAGCATTCAACTCTGCTGAGGCTGCTCTCGCTTACGATGCTAAGGTTTCCGGCAACTTGATTGACACTCTGAACGTTGATCCCACCACTTGGGTAATCTCCGGTCACCGCAACTCTCTCCAGGATTCCTCCGACGGCATGGTTGCTGCAGGTGGCGTTGAGTTCGGCGCACTGCTGCACCAGGGCTCCATCTACGTTGGCGATCTGAACCTTGCTGAAATGTCTGAGGTTGTTGTTTACTTCGGCGTTGACGGTTCTCAGGTTACCATTGACCACTACAATGCTTCCGCTAACAACCGTATCATCCTGTCCAAGGTTGACACCAATGGCAATATGTCTCCCGCTGAGGAAGACATCATCGCTTCCATCACCTACACCGAGCTCGGTTGGGCAGTTCACCCTGTAACCATCGACCTGACCGGTGTTGACTACCAGGGTCCCGTATACGTAACCTACGATACTCTGCCCGGCACTTTCATGCTGTTCAGCGAGATCGAGTTCACCTATGACAAGAACTACGTTGCTCCCGAGGCTCCTGCTGCAGATCCTTACTTTGCTCTGAAGATGACTCAGGCTAAGGAAGGCGTTGACTACTACTTCACTGGCGCTATGGATGGCTTCTATCTGGGCGTTACCGCTAACCCCGCTGAGGCTGCAAAGGTTTACGTTGAGACTCACGAAGAGGGTCTGAGACAGTACGTTCTGATCGACGACGTTAAGACCTACATCGAGATCTACGACCGTGGCAGCGGCAAGGCTGGCGTTCAGCTGACCACCGAGCCCACCTCTTACTACGTATTCAGCGAAGAGGCTAACACCTACGTAACTGTTCTGCCTGACAACGGTACTTACTACCTGGGCACCTATGGCGATTACAAGACCATCGGCTGCTCCCTGATCAAGTACATCACCGGTTCTAACGCTGCTAACGTTGGCGTTTCCCAGTACGTTGTTGAGTGGGTTGAGTACACTGCTTAATAAAAAGCCAAATTTTTGGGCTCTCCTTCGGGAGAGCCCTTTTTTGCGTCAAAAAGCAAAAAGAAAAACCCTTTTGCAAGGGTTTTTCTTTTTTATAGGAAAATATTATTCTTCGTTTTGGTCGATCTGTTCTGCCTCAAGCTCGATCTCAGGCAGATCTGCGGGTTCTACGAGCTCAACGGGCTCTGCGGATTCGGAAATCTCTGCCGCTTCGCTTTCCGCAATTGCCTCCTCCAGCTCGTCCTGACGGGCAAGCTTGGTGAAGTTCACGATCTTTTGTCCCTCTGCCAGACGCATCACGCGGACGCCCGCAGCGCTTCTGGAGTAGGTGGGAATATTGGCAGCACCGGTACGGATCATAGTGCCCGCGTCGGTGATGATCATAACGTCGTCGTTATCGTCAACGATATTGATGCCGGAAAGCAGACCGGTCTTATCGGACAGGGCATGGCAAGTGACACCATGACCGCCGCGGTGCTTCATCTGACGGAAGTCCTCAAAATCGGTACGCTTGCCGTAGCCGTTTTCGGTGATGGTGATCAGCGACTTGCCCTCCACCACGCTTGCAACACCCACAACAAAATCGTCGTCACGCAGCTTGATACCGCGCACACCGGCAGCCGTTCTGCCCATGGGGCGCACGCTCTCGTCGTCAACGGTAAAGCGGACGGCGCTGCCTTGTCTGGTTGCGATCATCAAATCGGTGGGATAGCCATAGGTGTGGGTCACGAATACCAGCTCGTCGCCCTCCTTAAGAGCCAGCGCGATCTTACCGCCCTTGCGGTGGTAAGCGTATTCGGTCAGCAGCGTTCTCTTAATGATACCCTGCTTGGTCACCATGGTCAGATATTCGCCCTCGGCAAACTCGTGGATCGAGATCATCGCTGTGATCTTTTCACCGTCGGCAAGCTCCAGCACGTTGTTCATATGCGTGCCCTTAGCGGTTCTGGACGCCTCGGGGATCATAAACGCACGCAGCATCTGCACGCGGCCAAGGTTGGTAAACAGCATAAGGTTGGAGTGCGAGTGCACAACGACCACCTTTTCGATAAAGTCCTCTTCCTTGGTGGTCAGCGCTGCCTTACCCATACCGCCGCGGTTCTGCGCGGTGTATTCAGATGCGGGCTGACGCTTGATGTAGCCACCGTGGGTCAGGGTAATGACGCAATCGTGCTTTTCGATCAGGTCCTCAAGCACGATATCGTCCTCAGACTCTTCAATTCTGGTGCGGCGCGCGTCACCGAATCTGCGCTTGATGTCGGTCATTTCCTCGCAGATGATGCCGCGGATGCGGTTAATATCGCCCAAAATAGCTCTGTATTCCACGATAGCGGCGTTGAGTGCAGCCAGCTTCTCCTCGATCTTCTTGCGCTCCAGACCGCAAAGACGACCCAGCGTCATGGATACGATCGCCTGTGCCTGCTCCTCGGAAAGGTGCGCGTCCTCTGCCATGGCAAATGCCTCCAGATTGAGCGCTGCAGCAGAGCCGTCGTCGGTCTGCTCGCCGTTAAAGCGTGCCATCAGGTTCTTTTTCGCGGTGGGCTGGTCCTCGGACGCACGGATGATGTTAATAACCTCGTCCAAATTGTCAATTGCCAGCTTGTAGCCCTCGTAAATATGCGCCTCGCGCAAAGCAGCATCCAGCTCGTGCTGGGTACGGCGGGTAATGACAGACTCCTGGTGACGGATATAGTGATCCAGCATCTGGGAGAGGTTGAGCGTCTTGGGCTCGTTGCCCACGATAGCGAGCATGTTGATCGAGCAGGTATCCTGCAGCTGCGAGTACTTGTAGAGCTGGTTGAGGATGATCTGTCCGTTGGCGTCACGCTTATATTCAATGACGATACGCATGCCGTCACGGCCGGACTCGTCACGCATGTCAGAAATGCCCTCTACGCGCTTTTCCTTAACCAGGTTGGCAATTGCCTCGCAAAGCTGGCTCTTATTGACCATGTAAGGAATTTCGGTGATAATGATGCGGCGTGCTTCCTCGTCGATCTCTGCCTTTGCACGCACCTGGATCTTGCCCTTACCGGTCAGGTATGCTTCCTTGATGCCGTTGGTACCGTAAATAGTACCGTAGGTGGGGAAGTCGGGACCCTTGATAAACTGCATCAGCTCGTCAATGCTGCACTCGGGGTTCTGAATGCGGTAAATGGTGGCGTCAATGGTCTCACTCAGATTATGAGGGGGAATATTGGTTGCCATACCAACCGCAATACCCACCGAGCCGTTTACCAACAGATTGGGGAAACGGGAGGGCAGAACACTGGGCTCACGCAGACGGTTATCAAAGTTGGGTACCATTTGTACCACGTTTTTATCCAGATCCTTGAGCATCTCATCCGAGATCTTGTCAAGGCGCGCTTCGGTATAACGGTATGCTGCAGGGGGGTCACCGTCCACGCTACCGAAGTTACCGCTACCCTCTACCAAGGGGTAACGCAGCGAGAAGGGCTGTGCCATACGAACCAATGTGCCGTATACCGAGGAGTCACCGTGAGGGTGATAACGACCCAGCACGTTACCAACCGTCGTTGCAGACTTTTTGGTAGGCTTATCGTGCGTGGTGTGATCCTCGTACATTGCGTACAGAACGCGGCGTTGACCGGGCTTCAGACCGTCTCTGACGTCAGGCAGAGCGCGCGAAATGATGACCGACATGGAGTATTCGATAAAGGATTTTTTCACCTCTTTATCCATACCGACGTCAATGATTTTTTGTTGGTCAAACAGAATATTTTCGTATTCCTGATCTCGTTTGTCTTTTCTGATCACTTTTTTGTACCTTCTTGTATATTTTTAGTAGTGCTTGATGTTTCTTTGAGGAATTGTAAGCAGCATAGCTGCGGGGTAAGTGATGGGCAGCGCAACGGTAGTACCCAGCACCAAAGGAATGCAAACGAAGCGGCAAATGGAAAGCAGCTCAACGTTGCCGCTGGAGAGCATAACGTATACCACGGCAACAATGGCGCGTCCGAGCGCGGCAAGGGCACCAAAAGCGAGATATACGGGGAATTTCTTATTTGGTAGCAGCGCATTGCATACGTGCGCGCCGTAGCCGCACAGCATGTAAAATACGGGTAAGAGACAAATGCCAAAGCCACCCGTGCAGTCTGCCAAAATACCGGCGTAAATGCCGAACAGCGAGCCATAGATCGGTCCTGCCAGCATACCTAAGCACAGCGTCATACAAAGCAGCAGGTCAGGAACGAGAAAGGCATCGTCAAGATAATGCGGGAGTAAGGAAGTCTGCGCGGCGCAGATCAAAATGCCAAAGGCAATGCACAAAAAGGCGGTCAAAAGGTGCAAAAGCACGGTTTTTTTGAAGCTCATGGCTGCACCGCCTCGGTTTCGGTCGTCTTTTCCGCAAAGCCGGTGATCACGTACACCTGCTCCAAGGAATCAAAGTCAACCGTAGGTTGAATGGTAGCGGTCAAGGTGCGGCTGTAGGTGTCGGGCATGATCTCAATCACGTGCCCCACGGTCAGCCCGGAGGGATAAATGTCCCCAAGGTCGCCCGTGACCACGCGGTCACCGATCTGTAAGGTTGCGTCCTCGGGCAGATAAATAACGCGTAAAAGTCCCTGGTTGCCCATGGAGTAGGGGCAATCGGTAATGCCCGCGTCTCCCGAGCGCTGCACGTACACGCCCACACCGGTATCGTATTGCAGAATGGTGCGCACGCGGCAGGAGTTGATGCTGACCTCACAAACGTAGCCTACAAGCCCATTTTTGGTGATGACAGCCATGTTCTCGGTAATACCGGAGGAAGAGCCCTTATCCAGCGTCATGTACTGCAAATACGTGCCGTCGCTGCGTCCGATGACCTGTGCACCCACCGCCGAAAAGGATTCGTAGCGGTCGCGTATGCCCAGATACTCGCGCAGAGCAGCATTCTCGCCCACGGCAAGCTCCGCATCGTGCAGCTGATTTTCAAGGTTCTCCACGCGATCCTTAAGCGCCTGATTTTCCTCGTACAAAGCACGCATATTGGAAAAATAGATCATGTAGCCGTCCAGAGCCTTAGAAACGTCGGTCATGGCTGTCTGAAAGGGCTGCATACCTGCCTGCACCATGGAGGCTGGCAAATTGTAGATTCCCAAAAAGTAGAAGACCGAGAGTACGGTGGTCACACAAAGCGCCAGGGTCAGCGAGAGAATAAATATTTTGTTTTTGATATATTTCATGCCATACCCTTTCTGACTTGGGTGTGTACCCATTCTTCAAACATTTGGTCGGGAATCGGCAAAGTGTTTGCGGGCAGGCGCACCTTGGCGGTGGCAGCTGCCGCGGCAAAGCGTAAGGAATCCTCAATCTGAGCGCCGCACAAGTAGCGCGCAAAGATAAAGCAAGCAAGTATGGTGTCTCCCGCACCGGCAAAGCCGGCAACGTTTGTTACCTCGCGCCCGTGGATGGTGTAAATTCCGTCCTGACAAGCGTAGAGCGAGCCGCGCTTGTCCATGGAACAAAGAATTTCCACACCCGTGCGCTCAAAGGCGGCAAAAATAGCCTCCTCTGCCGCATTTTGAGTTTTCCACATGGAAATATCTTGCGCAAAGGCTGCGGCAAATTCCTCAAGATTGGGCTTTATAAGCAACGGTTTTGCTTGTATTGCAAGGGAAAGTGGCTCTTTGGCAGCATCCACGATACAAGCAATATCATGCGCTTGCAGCTGCTCGGTCAGCGACTTATACACATCCTTTTCCACACCCTGTGGAAAACTTCCGCACAGAGCAACGTGCGTAATTTTTCGTGTACGACATATGTGCATAACTTTGTCGATAAGCTGTGTATAGTGCTGTGGAAAGATGTTTCCTGCCGTGCCGTTGCGCTCGCTTGTCGCACCGCTTTGGTCAATATATTTGTAGTTGGTTCGAAGGGATAGGTTGGTGGGAACAAAGTAAGCGTCCAGTCCGCAGTTTGCAAAAAACGCGCTGGTTTTGCGTTCGCAATCGTCGGGCGCTACCAAGGTCACGTTGGCGCCAAGCGCATACAGCATGCGTGCTAAATTGATCGCCTTGCCGCCAAGATCCTCGCGGCGACCGATTTCCTGCTCGCCGTTTGTATAAACGGTCACGTCCAGCGCGGGGTGCAGGCAAACTGCCAGCACGTGCCCGCGGGGGCGCGCCTTTAAGATGCTTTTGAAATCAGATGTCCAGGTTTTCTGCAAACTTTGCATTCTCCTCAATAAAGACGCGTCTGGGCTCGACCTTGTCACCCATAAGAAGCGAGAAGGTCTGGTCGCAAAGCATTGCATCCTCCATCGTCACGCGCAGAATGGTACGCGTGCTGGGGTCCATGGTGGTTTCCCAAAGCTCGTCGGCATTCATTTCACCAAGACCCTTGTAGCGGTCGGCTTCCACGTTGGTGCCGCCCAGCTCTGCAATGTATACGTCGCGTTCTGCGTCCGAGAACGCGTACTTTTCGCCAATTTTTTTACCGCCGCTGCGCTTGTAAACCTTGTAAAGCGGAGGCTGTGCCAGGTAAATGTGGCCCTGCTTGATCAGCTCGGGCATGTGACGGAAGAAGAAGGTCAGGAGCAGAATACGGATATGCGAGCCGTCCACGTCCGCGTCCGCCATAATGATGATCTTGCCGTAACGCAGCTTGGAAATATCAAATTCATCGCCGATACCGCAGCCCAGCGCCTGAATGATCGGCACCAGAGAGGGGTTCGCGTAAACCTTATCAAGTCTGGTCTTTTCTACGTTGAGCACCTTACCGCGCAGGGGGAGAATTGCCTGGAAGCGCGAGTTACGTCCCTGCTTTGCAGAACCGCCTGCACTGTCTCCCTCTACCATGTAGATCTCGGTAAATTCGGTGTTTCTGTCCTGACAGTCGGCAAGCTTACCGGGCAGAGAGGAGCCCTCGAAAAGACCCTTTCTTCTTGCGGTCTCGCGTGCCTTTCTTGCAGCCTCGCGCGCACGGGAAGCAGCAAGGGATTTTTCGATGATAATTCTACCGACAGAGGGGTTTTCCTCCAGGTATTCGCCCAGCTTGGAGACAACGGTGTTCTCCACAAGGGTACGAATCTCGGAGTTACCCAGCTTTGCCTTGGTCTGGCTTTCAAACTGTGCGTTTTCCAGCTTGACCGAAATGATGGCGCAAAGACCCTCGCGCACGTCGTCACCGGACAGGTTCTTGTCGCTGTCCTTGAGGATGCCGCTCTTGCGCGCGTAGTCGTTGAGCACACGGGTCAGACCCGCCTTAAAGCCGGTCTCGTGCGTACCGCCCTCAATGGTGTTCATGTTGTTGGCAAAGGTCATGATCACGTCGCTGTAAGAATCGTTGTACTGCAACGCAATTTCAGCCACGCTTGTGTCCTTTTCCCCCTTCATGTAAATGACGTCACGGTGTACGGGATCCGAGTGCTTGGACTCGGTCAAAAATTCCACGAAGGTGGAAATACCGCCCTCAAACTGCAGGTCTGCCATGCGCATTTCTTCACCCTCTGCCACGCGTGCGTCGCGAAGAATCAGGTGCACGCCGGCGTTCAGGAATGCCTGCTCGCGCAGTCTGTTGAGCAGAATATCGTAATCAAATACGGTTTCTTCAAAAATGGTGGGGTCGGGCTTAAAGGTGACCTTTACGCCGTGGGGACGCTCGGGGCATTCACCCTCGCAACGGAAGGGACGCGCCACAAAGCCGCGCTCAAAACGCTCGGTATAGTGCAAACCGTCCACCGAGTCGTCAAGCTCCAGCCATTCGGAAAGCGCGTTAACGACCGATGCACCAACGCCGTGCAAGCCGCCTGCGATCTTGTAGCCGCCACCGCCGAATTTACCGCCCGCGTGCAGGATGGTATATACCACCTCAGGGGTAGGAATGCCTTCCTTGGCGTGAATACCGGCAGGGATACCTCTACCGTTGTCCTCAACCGTCACGCTGTTATCGGGGTTGATGGTCACGCGAATAGTATCGCAATGGCCCGCAAGTGCCTCGTCGATCGAGTTGTCCACGATTTCATATACCAAATGGTGCAGACCGCGAATCGAGGTCGTACCGATATACATACCGGGACGCTTTCTGACCGCCTCCAGACCTTCCAAGACCTGAATTTGGCTTTCGTCATATACGTTTTCTTTTTCCGGGGTCAGATTTTGATTTTCTTGCATACTCAAATTCCTTTTGTTAGAATGTTTTTTATAAGCTGGAGGGATCCTTGATCCTGCCCGAGAGAGCGGTAGCGGAGAGCTGCGAGAAGCAGATCTTGCATCCGTCCTCCGTACGGTACAGCACAAAGGATTTTGGGATCTCCTGACGTGCCGAGTCCACAAGTCCGTTTTTCTCGGCGCGCGTCAGATATTTTCTGGTAATGGGGGAAAGCGTGGCGTTGTCGGTATCGAAAATGCCGATAATGTCACGGCTGCGAATATTTTTGTTATTTCCTACGTGTAAAAACATAATATCATTCTTTCTTTTGGTACGTGCCGCTCTTGACCAGCACAATATTCTGACCGCCCGAGAGGTGCTCCTCGCACGAGGTCATAATGACCTGGCGATCGCGGATCTCGTCCAAGAGATAAGCGCGGCGCGAGGCGTCCAGCTCGGAGAGCACGTCGTCAAACAGAAACACGGGGTATTCCTTATCGCCAAATTCACGGGAAATTTCGCCCTCTGCCATCTTCATGGCAAGAGCAATGGATCGCTGTTGCCCCTGAGAGGCGAAAATTCGCGCGTATTTGCCGTTTAATTCAATTTCAAGGTCATCTCGGTGAATGCCCCATAACGTGCTTCCCGCGGCAATTTCGCGGTCGTGGTGCGACATATAAAGGCGCAGGAAGGCTTTCTCGCAAAACTCGCGGTCGGCGTACATGGCGTCCTCAATGTGTGCCGTACCCTTGTACTGCACGCAAACGCTTTCGCGCTCGCCCGTCATGCCCGCAAAAAACGCGCCTACGTACAGGTTGAGCTTTTGCACGTATGCATATCGCACCGAGGCAATGTAAGCCGCCTCGTGCGCAAGCTGCGTGCTCCACAGCTCCACCGTCGCGTCAAAGGTCCTGCGGTCTGTCTCCGCCTCTTTTAAAAGGCTGTTTCGCTGCTTGAGCAGCTGGTTGTATTTCTGCAAGGAACGCACGTAAGCGGGATGCAGCTGCGAGATGGCAACGTCCAGAAAATTGCGTCGCTCACCGGGGCCATCCTTGACAAGCGAGAGGTGCTCGGGACAAAACAGCACGACGCGGAAATTGCCAAGCAGCTGGCTGGTTCTTGCCAAGCTGACGCCGTTGTGATACACGCGTCTGCGCGACTTGGTGCTGGAGAACAGCTGCATTTCCACGGTCTGCTCACGGTGATTGTCCGCAAAATGCTGCAAAATGCTGCATTCCTCCTGCCCAAAGCGCACAAGCTCGGCATCCTTTGCCTGCCGGAAGGTTTTTCCCAGCGCGCACAGGTAGATTGCCTCCAAAAGATTGGTCTTTCCTTGCGCGTTGTCACCTACCAGAACGTTGACGCCGGGGGTAAAGTCTACGCAAGCCGCCTGTATATTGCGAAAATTGCGTACCTCTATGCGATTGCATTGCATGGATGTCTTAGTCCTTCATACGTACGGGCAAAAGGAGGAACAATTCCTTGTCCTCTCCCTGCTCGCTGGGCTCAATGTTAATGCTTGCCAGCGCCGAGGTCATGCTCAGCTTGACTCTGTCTGCGGTGCAGGAGCGCAGCGAGTCGATCAGGTAACGGTTATTAAAGGCAATGACCAGATCGTCGCCCTGGTGGTCAATGGCAAGCTCCTCATAGGTCGAGCCTGCGGTCGAGGTTGCCGAGATCTTCAGAAAATCGCCGTCCACGGTCAGTTTCACGTGCGAGCGTACGCTGCCGGCAATGCGTTCCTCGGTAACCAGCGCTGCGCGCTCCAGAGCACCGATCAGCACGGCTCTGTCCAGCTCCACGGTAATTCTGTGGGTGGTCATGATAATGCGGTTGTAGTCGATATAATCGCCGTCGATCAGGCGGGAGAAGAAGATCATGTGATCCAGATCAAACACAATGTTCTTGCGGCTGGTGTACACGGTTACGGTTGCTTCCTCGTCGTTATCCAGCATTCTGTAAAGCTCGTTTACCGTCTTGCAGGGGATAATGAACGAGAAATCCGAGTTACCCATAACGGAAAAGGCATCGATCTCGGTGGTCACGTTGCTCTTTGCCAGCTTGAAGGAGTCGCAGGAAACCAGGTAAAGGGTGTTGCCTGCGATCTTGAAATAGCAGCCGTTGAGCACGGGACGCTGGTCGTTAACGCCCATGGCGTACATGACCTTGGAAAGCATGTCCTTGAGCACGCTCTGCTTGATCTTAAAGCCGTTTTGCGAGGTCAGGCGGGGGATCTCGGGGAAATCCGCACCCGCAAGCGCGTTCATCTTATGGGAGGATTTTGCCGAAACGATCTCAGCCGCCAGCTTTTCGTTGATGGTCAGAGTCACGGTCTCACCTTCCATGACGCGAATGGTCTGCACAAACTTCTGTGCGTTGATGATGTAGCAGCCGGGCTCATCCACCTGTGCCTGAATTTCAATGCGTACACCCTTTTCCAGGTCAAAGGTGGTCAGCACGCAGGTGTTGTCCTCCCTTGCTTCAAACAAAATGCCTTCTACGGCGGTCAGGGTAGACTTACCGGACACCGCGCACATCAAAGGGGTTACGGCATTGCAAATTTCCTGTCGGTTAAAAACGATCTTCATAAAAACCTCCACGCCGCTCCTGGCGGCTCAATTTGTTTTTTCTTGCATGCGCGCACGCGCACACGCAAGAGAGATAGAGAGAGTATATTTCTTAGTAGTGATAACAATAGGGGCTGTGCAAAATGTGGAAAAGTCGCATTTCGCTTATGGGGTAAGCAAAAAGGCATGTCGCAAATTGCGTTCTTGCTTGGGAAAAGGCGGGGGAAACTACCCGGTTGTTTGTGCATAACTCTGCTGAAAGGTGCCGTGGCAGTCACGCCTTGCGCCGTTTTGTACGTCAGTGGTACGACATGTGTGTCGTTGTGGAAAAGTTTGGCACAGTTTTCCACAGGGAAGCCTTAGCTTTCCTTGACGGATTTGATCAGCTCGTCGATCTCCATTGAGAAGGATTGGGAAGAAATGATCTTCTTTTCCACAGTTTCGATCGAGGAGATGATGGTGGTGTGGTTGCGGTTGAGGATCTTGCCGATGCCGGGGAAGGACATGTCGGTGATCTGGCGGATTAAGTAAATGGCAATGTGTCTTGCCTGCGCAATGTCCTTGGTGCGGCGCTCGCCCAGAATATCCTCTTTCTTGATGTTGTACTTTTTGTACACTGCGGTAAAAATCTTGTCCACGGTTACATTGACCGGCTCGGCACCGCCAAGCAGCTCGTCAATGCAGCTGCGCGCCGTTTCCATGGTGATCACCTTGCCGTACACAAAGCCGATGGCGCTGAGCTTACGCACAGCTCCTTCGATCTGTCGGATATTGGAGCGCAGGTTTTCTGCCAGGAAATCCAAAACCTCGTCCGAGATCTCAATGCCAACCTGGTCTGCCTTCTTTTTGATAATGGCAACGCGCAGCTCGGGGTCCGGCGGTTGAATGTCTGCGATCAATCCCCATTCAAAGCGGGTCTTGAGTCGATCCTCCAGTGTCTGAATGTCTCTGGGCGGCTTGTCCGAGGTCAGAATGATCTGCTTGCCGTCCTCGTGCAGGGCGTTGAAGGTGTGGAAGAATTCCTCCTGTGTCGAGACCTTACCGGCAATAAACTGAATATCGTCGATCATGAGAATATCGCAGTTGCGGTACTTGTCGCGAAATTCGTTCATGCTGCGGCGCGCCATGCATTCAATCATCTGGTTGGTGAAATCCTCACCCTTGATGTAAATGACCTTGATGTCGGGTCTTTTGCGCTTGAACTCGTTGGTAATGGCGTAAAGCAGGTGCGTTTTGCCAAGACCCGAGGGGCCGTAGATGAACAAAGGGTTATAATCGGTTGCGGGGTGGTTTGCCACGGCAACGCAGGCTGCGTGTGCAAACTTGTTGGAGTTTCCAACGATAAAGTTGTCAAAGGTGTAATCGAATTTAAAGGGGGGCTTGGTCGAACCGACCTTTACCTCGGGCAGCGGCTCCTTGTATTTGGGATCCACGGTGGACTGTGCCTTTGCGCTTGCAGCCTCTTCCTCCTGCAGCGCGCGCACAAAACGCTCGCGCAGGTCCTGAACGCCCTTGGTATCACCGGAAAATACCACGTTGACCTTGATGTTCATACCCAGATTTTCCGAAAATTTTTGCTCAATGCTTTCAAGGTATTGACTCTTGATGACGTTGATCTTGATCTCAGTGGAGGTTGCCATGGTAATGGTGCCGTTTTCAAAGCTCTTGATCTCCAGATCCTCGAACCAGATGTCGCAAATCAGGTCGCCGTACACACCGCGGTAGTATTGCTTTATGCCGTCCCAAAGTGCCCTTAGCAGATCTAAAATATCCATATATGTTTCCTTTCCCGTATGGGTAACTAAAATTCCCTATATAATATTAGTTTATATATATTATAACATATTATAGGCGTAAAAGCAACCCCATAGACGCTATTTTTATGTGTTTTCGGGTACAAAAATTTACATTTTTTCCTTGAAAATCGCGCTTTGATGGGGTATAATACAATTGTAAATTTTTTATGAAAGGGGACGATGGCTTGAAAATCCGGTATAGTGTGAAGGGAATGACGTGTGCAGCGTGCGTTGGGCACGTGGAGCGTGCTGCAAAGGGCGTGCTGGCAGAGCAGGAGATCCTGTTTGCCATCAGTCTTCTGACCAATTCCCTGTCGGTCACCTATCCCGAGCATATGACGGCGGGCGAGATCAAAAAGCTGGAGAAAAAGCTGTTCGCGGCAGTCAAGTCGGCGGGATATGCGCTGTGCTATGAGCAAAGTAAGCAGGACGCAGCTGCCGAGGAGCAAAGACAAGGCAAACGTGCGCGTGTAAAGTTCATTACCAGCGCTGCGCTGACCGCTACGGTCATGTTTGTCGCCATGGGTAACATGATGGGCGTTCCGTTTCTGGCGTTCTTCTCGCGTCCCGAGTGGGCGTTTTGGTTTGTGCTTTTACAAATTGCGCTGGTGCTGCCGGTGCTCATCTTGAATTTTGGCTTCTTTTCGCGCGGGATCCGTGCGCTTGTGCACTTAGCTCCCAATATGGATACCTTGATCGCCATCGGCTCGTCTGCCGCGTTTTTGTACGGCGTGTGGGCGGCAATTGAAATTGGCATTGCAAGCGTGACGGGTGATCACGAGCTGCTGCACGCGTGGCTGCATTCGCTGTATCTGGAGTCGGCTGCCATGATCGTGACCTTGGTCTCGCTTGGCAAGCTGCTGGAGGGCAGAGCCAAGAGGCGTGCGGGTGCGGCGGTCAAGGCGCTTGCCTCGCTGCTGCCCGAGCATGCACTCGTGCATCGTAAGGGTGTCTGGGAGCGCGTACCGGTGTCGGAAATTGCGGTTGGCGATCAGGTCATGATCCGCCAGGGCGAGCGCATCCCCGTGGACGGCGTGGTCGTGGACGGACATGGCAGCGTGGATGAATCTCCCTTGAGCGGTGAGAGCATCCCGGTCGAAAAGATGGTGGGCGATCGCGTCAGCGGTGCCTGCACCTTGATGGGCGGCGTGCTGTACGTGCGCGTGGATCGCGTCGGGCAGGATACCTCGCTGCAAAAGATCATCAATCTGCTTGAGGAGGCGGCAGCGTCCAAAGCCCCTATCGCCCGCGTGGCGGACAAGGTCAGCGGCATTTTCGTGCCAGCCGTTATGGGCATCTCACTTGTCACGCTTGCCTTGTGGCTGATTTTCAGTGGTGACGCGGATCAGGCACTCAAATGCGCTATTTCGGTGCTGGTCATTTCCTGCCCCTGCGCGCTTGGCTTGGCAACCCCTACCGCCATTATGGTGGGCACGGGACGAGGAGCGTCCGAGGGCGTGCTGATCAAGAGCGGCGAGGCTCTGGAAACGCTGCAAAGCGTGGAGCGCGTGCTGATGGATAAAACGGGCACCTTGACCCAAGGACAGCCTGCCGTGGTGCACGTGGAGAGCTTTGGCGCGTTTGATGAGCAGACAATTCTTGCACATGCGTACGCGGCAGAAAGCCTTTCGGCGCACCCGCTTTCGCTGGCAATTTGTAACTATGCAAAAGAACAGAACGTGCTGCAGCTGCAGGCAACGGCATATGATTCGATCGTCGGGCAAGGCATTCGTGCGGTGGTGAACGGCAAAACGGTACTGATCGGTAAGCCGCAATTTTTAGAGCGAAACGGCGTGGAGATCGGGCAAGAGCAGAGCGATGCGTTTGATGCTTGCCAGCAAAAGGGTATGACGGCGGTTGCCGTGTCGTTGGAACGAAACATGATCGGTATTATCGGAATTTCCGACCCGATCCGCCCGGAAAGTGCCAAAACCGTGGCGGCACTGGCAAAAATGGGCGTCACCTGCGTCATGTTGACGGGCGATAACCCCATTACGGCAAACGCAATTGCAAAGCAAGCGGGCATTGAAGAGGTGCAAGCCTCGCTGCTGCCCCAGGATAAGGAGCGCATTATTCGCGCGTATTGCGCCAAGGGAACGTGTGCCATGGTGGGTGACGGCATCAACGATGCCCCCGCGCTGGCGCGAGCCGACGTAGGCATTGCCATCGGCTCCGGTACTGAGGTTGCGATTGATTCGGCAAACGTCGTGTTATCCTCCGGTTCCGTCTGGGGCGTGGTGCAGGCAATCCGACTCAGCCGTGAGACGGTGCAAATTATCAGACAAAACTTGTTCTGGGCGCTGATCTATAATAGCATTTGTATACCGCTGGCAGCAGGCGTGCTAGCCCCCTTCGGCATTGTGCTCAGCCCCATGATCGCCTCGGTGGCAATGAGCTTTTCCTCGGTCAGCGTGGTACTCAATTCGTTAAGACTCAGAAAGCCTGCCAAGCATGTAAAGGGCAGAAAAACGCATAAAAAGAAGCAAAGGAGAAAAAATATGGCAGAAATGAAGATTGTATTGGACGTACAGGGCATGATGTGCCACCGTTGCGTAGCGCACGTAAAAAAGGCGCTGGGGGGCGTCAAGGGTGTCAAGGCAGTTGAGGTGAGCTTGGATGAAAACACCGCAACCGTGACGTATAGCGGTAAAAAGCCCGAGGACCTTGCCAAGGCAGTGATCGAAGAAGGCTACGAAGCAAAGATCCGATAAAAAATACGAAATGGAAAATGGGAAAACCGGTCTGTTTTTACAGACCGGTTTTTTGTGCGGTGCTCAAAAAAGCGGTTGGGGAATCCTTTTACCAAATCCCCCTGCTTTTCCAACCAAAAATGATGCCGTGTTTTTGTGCAATGCACCAAACTTTTGCTTCCACACCGAAATTTTAACGCATGCCCCTATGCATATGTAAAAATCTATTGTATAATATAAATTGAAGAATTGTAAGAAAAAGGAGTGCAATATGAAAAAATCCTTTTACATAAAATGCCTTTGCCTTGTGGCGTGCTGCGTGCTGCTGCTGGGCGTTGCGGGATTTGGCGCCTTGGCCGGAACTCGGCGCGATTATCGCGTCACGGTGGATAATCCCGTGGGTGGTGTTTCCTCTAATTCTGCCATTGTGCTCAAAAACGTTGATAACGGCGTTGCCCGGATGCTGGAAATGTCCGGTTGGGTCAAGCTGGACGTTGATATGGCATATTACGAATACACCATAGACGGCGGCAAGAACTGGATCAAGCTCGAAAATGCGGTTCGCTCGCGCCCCGATACCAAATCCTTTTGCCCCAATACCTATCAAACCGCAGGCTTTGTCGTAGAAATTGATACCTCCGATCTGCCGCGCGGCACGTATGACGTTTTTTTGCGCGGCTATACCGTAGAGGGGGACATGATTGAGATCATGGTCATGCTGGACGTCATCATTGGCAGAACCGATACGCATACCAATATGTACACCGAGATCAATATGGATGCCTTGGGCGCACTTGGAGGCGTGCTTTCGCTCTCTTTTGGTGTACCGCTGGAGCTTGGCGAGTACAATCTGCGCAAATATCAGAGCGCAGAGATCATTATGGACGCGGATGCAGCGCTGACGCTGTTTTCCGCGCAGGATTCCCCCATTTCCTTTAGCGCCTTGTCCGAATCTCCCGTGCCAAACGAGGACGGCACTTATACCGCCAACATCGAGCTCAAGGACGTGCAGTTTGCGGGCAGCATTCAGCTTATCTCCGATCGTGACGTGAAAATCACCCGCATTCGTCTGTATACCAACGTGCCCGAATATTATAAGGGAGAGCTGAAGGTGCACATGACGAACACGCCGTATGAGTATTTCGGCAACGCTAACAGCGTAGATGCAGCGGTGATGGTGGACGACACGGTAGGCACGTACACGCGCCTGTATCCCGTAAAGAACACCAACGACCCTTACATGTATTTCAATCTTGGCAAATACGTCAAGGATACCATGGGCGCACAGATCAGCGCGGATCATTACCGCTACGCGGTCATCACCATGCAAGCACCCTCCACCAATTCCAAGGGCTTGTTCCGTCTGTTCTTGTGCGCGGGTGATATTCACGGACCGCACGGTGACAGCCACGTGTCGTTCCAGCCCACCAATGACGATCAATGGCATTCGTACGTGATCTATCTTGGCGAGGAGAGCTACTGGACGGGCACGATATACGGCATGCGCTTTGACTTTATCGATGCCAACGCCACGGTTCACGACTACGCCAACATTGCATCCATCGGCTTTTATCCCGATGTGGATAGCGCCCGGGCGGCGGCTGACGCGGCAATCGAGCCGTATTACGAGTCGGGAAACAACCAATCGGATATTTACAAGGAGGAAGGCCGCGCCCCCTCGGGCAAGGCAGATGCCATTACCTGGTTTGATTCCTCCATGGCAGCATGCTTTGAGGGCGCTAATAAGAGTAAGGTTGACTTTGACGAGTACGGACACCTGATGCTGCAAGCCACCGAAACCACCAACGACCCCTACGTCAGCTTCAATATGCAAAATTACAGCAGCCTGACCGGCTATCCCTTACTGAAAACTCAGGACTACGGTGTCGTGGTACTGCGTGTGCTGGCGGATAAGGGCATTGTAGGCAAGGGCTTTACGCTGTATTATTACGCCGACGGCTATGATTTTGCGCAAGGCGCGCGCTCGGTAAGTCATGAATTTAAGGGCGGCGAGTGGGAGTATCTGGTCTACAACATGAGCAGCGTGGAGTACTGGCGGCAGGATATTTTGGGCTTCCGCCTGGATTTTGCTTCACAGATCAGCACGGGACAGCGCGTGTGCCTGTCGGATATTCTGTTCTTTACGGATATGGAGGCATGGGATGCCTACGCGAATGAAAACGGCATTGTGTACGGTGACGGCGTGCTGACCGATGCGCCTCGCCCCGCACCTCCCGAAACTGAGATCCCCACCATTGAAGTGCCCACCCAGGGCGCGGGGCTGGAGTATATTCCGCCCGAACAAACCATTCAAAACAACACGAGCTGTCAGAGCATATGCCTGCTTCCCATTGGTATGCTTGTGTCCCTGTCAGCCATTGCGTTGATCAAACGTAAAACCAAAAAAGGAGATTTGTCATGAAAAAATTACTTGTAATCCTTTTGAGTTTGACCCTTTGCTTGGGAGTGTTCATCCCCGTAACCGCATCTGCCGAGCAGGAAGCCGACGTAGTCGGTAAGCTGGACGGCGAAACCAACCGTGAGACCGAAGAGGTCACACTCGCTGACGGCACCAAGACCGGTGTCAACATCACCACCATTACCCTGGAGGGTACGTACGGCAGTAAGGAAGTCATTGTTGCCACGGGTGACCTTTCCAACACCAATCTGTCCATTGAAGTCATCAACGGCGGACAGTACATGGTTTCTTCGGCTACCATGATGAACGCATCCGCTGCGTATAACGCGGCAAATCCGGGTCAAACCGTGCTGGCAGCTGTCAACGGTGACCTTTGGATGACCAGCGTGCACAGTAACGATAAGGTAACCACCAAGGTGCTCAAGGTACCGCGCGGCTTTACGATGATCGACGGCGAGATCTGGGCAACCCAGCAGATCGGCATGGAAAACTACGTGGCAACCAATGCCGAAAAGGGCACTACCAGCCCGGATAAGGCTGCGTTTGGTATCACCTCGCAAAATCAGCCTCTGGTAGGCACGCCCGTCGTGGATATTCAGATCAAGAACAACACCAAGAGCTTTACCGCATCTGCGGACGGCATCAACCGTCTGCCTGCGTATAACTCGCTGATCGTGTATAACTACCGCTGCAACGACACCAACTACGCGCTTGCAGATGCGTACGAGATCGAGATCGAGGTAGAGTCCTCTGCCTTTACGCTCAAGGGCGAGGTCAAGGGTACGGTCAAGGCAATCTATCCCGCAAATTCCTCCACCAGACCCACCTTTAGCGAAAAGACGGTGGTGTTGACCGCGCGCGGCGACAAGATCAATACTTTGAAGAACAACTTTGCTGTGGGCGATGAGGTTTCCTTTGCGCTTACGCTGACCGATAAGCTGGGCAACACCGAGCTTTGGCAGGACGTCGAGGACGCGATCGGCGGTCATATGATCGTGCTCAACGACGGCAAGATCTATACCGCGAACGGCGACTCCTCGGAGTACCCCACCACGCTGATCGGCTATAAGGATGACGGCACGGTCATGATGCTGACCGTCAACTCCCAGCAGAACGGTAAATATGCGGGTCTGAAGTTCGTGCAGGGCGTGCAGTTCTGCCGCGAGCTGGGCTATAACAGCGTATTTTACATGGACGGCGGCGGATCTGCCACCTTTGTGTCCATGGATGAAAGCGCCAGCGGCACCACGTACGTCGCAAGAAACAACGGCTCTGACCCCTTGAAGGACGATGCAGGCAACGTGATCGGCAGCTCGGTGCGCGGCGTTATCAACGGCGTGGGCTTTGTATGGAACGAGCAGCCCGTATGTGAAAAGCAGGGCACGCTGGATCACATCGAATACCCCCTGTTCAACTATAGCGATATTTCCACCGAGTACGTTTGCGGCGAGCTGATGGCAGAATTTATGGGCGGCCACAACGCAGTAGATACCTATTACGATGCTGAGGCAGGCGGTATGGTCGTCAAGCTCAATAACAACAGCAACGACCCCTACGCGGCGTTTGACATGACCTCTCTGGGTCAGATCAGCGCGGATGAATATAAGTACATCGTATTGCGCGTCAAGACCGACAGAACGTCGGTAAGCTCCAGCACCTCCGCTATTTTCTATGCGTGTGGCAAGACCATGGGCGCTGTGGGCGGTCAGACCGTATGGTTTGAGATCCCGAAGGGCGATCAGTGGAATTGGATCATCATTGACATGAACAATAAGACGGGCTGGTCGGGTAAGATCAATAACCTGCGTCTGGATATTTTCGACGGACCTACCATAGAAAAGGGACTGAGCGTGACCTATTCCGTGCTGGCGTTTGCCAAGACCAAGGAAGACGCACAAAAGCTGACCGAGGGTTACGTGCCCGAGGGCTGCATTGCCGATTTCGGTTCGTTCAAGCAAAAGCTGGTGGACGTGCATAACGTCAAGAAGGCGCTGGATACCATGGGTAAGGACGCAGCTGTGCTGGCAGAGAATGCCGCAGCAGCGCTCAATGATGCCAAGGCGCTGGAGAATGCCAACGAAAAGACGCCTGCTCTGTACGCAGAGGCTGTTGCATTGCAGGAAAAGCTCAAGAGCGGCATTGATGCGATTGAGGCTGCAAAGAACAGCGCGCAGGGCTTGACCAACGAGGTAGAGGACGCGCAGGCACTGCTATCTACCGCAAAAGAGGCGTTTGACGCGCTGCAGGCGGATGCCGCTGCACTGACCGCAAAGCTGGAAGAGCTTGCACAGGTGGCAGCCGAGACCGAGCCTCCCACCACCGAGGAGCCGACCACCGAAGCACCCACCGAGCAAGGGTCCGAGCCCGGCGAGGAGTCGAGCGGATGCAAGAGCGTGATTGGCATGAGTGCTGTTCTGTTGCTGCTCGGTTGCGCAGTTATAACGTTCAGAAAGCGTGATTGACGTGCGTCAACTGCTTTTGACATTTGCAGGATTGTCTTTGATGCTCTGCCTGGTTGCGTGTGTGAGTACAACGCCCGATACGGGAAAGCAAACCATCGCGCAAGAGGGGAGCACCGAACCTCTGACTGAGATCGTGACCGAGGTTACAACCGAGGCAGAGAACGGATCGCAAAGCGAATCGCAAAGCGAATCACAATCAGAAACCGAGACCGCCGAAGAGGTCACCACCTACGGCGAGCTCCATTTCCCCGAGAGTGAAAATTAAATAAAAAAGGCTGCTTCGAGCTGCAAAATTAGCGAAAAAAAGAACAAAAAGAATGCAGAAGTCTATATGGCTTCTGCGTTCTGTTATATAAGACGTGAAAGAGCGTCCGTATGGGAACCCCCACCACCGCCCGCGTGCAAGCACGCTCCGCGGTCCCCCTCCCCAGCGGGGAGGCTTTGCTTCGGGCAACCTTACAGTAAAATTGAGCAAGACGGACAAAAATGCTATTATCATAGCGGATAAATAAGCAAAAACGGACGCGCACAAGAGCCTCCCCGCTGGGGAGGGGGACCGCGGAGTGAGCCTGCGAACGGGCGGTGGTGGGGGTTCCCATACGGACGCTCTTTCACGTCTTATATAACAGAACGCAGAAGCCATAAAGACTTCTGCATTCGTCTTGTTCTTTTTTTCGCTAATTTATCAGCCCCATCGGGCTGCCCTTTTTTAATCACAAATACACCTCTGCGCGCTCGATCTGCCGTTTCTTCAGATACAGCCGCATCGGCAGACGGTTGCGGTGCGAAATCGCTCCCGTCGGGCAATGTGCCGCGCATTTCATACAGCGGATGCAGCGGTTTGTAAACCTGCCGTCCTCCACGCCGCCCTCTGTGCACTCGCGCTCGCACCTGCCGCATCGCGTGCACTTGGTCGCATCGATGCGCATGCGCACCCCCATGCGGCTGCGCCACGCGGGAAAGAGATCGGCAAGCGGATTTTTATACGCCCGCGGCACCTGCACGGGCGTGGGCGCGTCGGCGGTCAGCTTGGCTGCCAAGCCCTGCAGCACATCAAGATTTGTCTTTTTTTCCTCGGGCAAATATGCGTGCTGCATCGGTACGTACGCCGCCGCTACGATCTGCCCCGCAGCATACTCGCGCTGCACCTCGTGCAGCACGTCCCCGTGGCACATCCCGCCGTACGTTGCCACAACGGCAAGCATTTTTGCACGCAGCGCCCACAAGCAAGCGGCAACGGGGCGCGGCAGGCGCTGGCAATGCACGGGAAAGACCAGCACCGCACGCGAAAACACGTTGTGCGCTACCCTCTCTGCCTGCTCCGGGCAGGACAGATCAAGCAGCTCCCAGCCCGTCACGCCCGCCAGATACTCTGCCGCCGCACGGCTCTGATTGGTATTGGAATAGAAAATAATGCCCGTCATAGCCCCAAAAACTCCTTCATAATGGCGCATTCCGAGATCTCGCACAAGGAAAAGCCGATCTCGTGCTCCAATTCCTCCAGAGCTTGCTCGCGCGACACGTTGCCGTCACGACTGGCAAGTGCGATCTCAAGCGCGCTGAACGGGATCATATCACTTTGCATATTGTAAAACCGCACAAACTGCGTGTGCTCCTTGCACCGCTCGATGCGACAGCTGGTGTGCAGCCCCTTTTGCGTGCTTTGCGGTGCCACCCAGCCGCATTCGCGCTCGATCACGCCCACAATGTTGCGCCAATCGTACCGACCACCGCAAATTTCGTCCAGATCCACCTGCACGAAAGCAGGAATATTGCCCGACCGCGAGGAGGCGCGCAAGGCTTTTTTCAGCGGCACGGTCAGCCCGGGAACTTGATGAATGGCGGCAACCACGCTTTCCACCAGCGCGTTGCGATACGGAGAAAGCCTGACGACAGGATTTGTGCCGTGCGCCAGCTGCCGCATGGTACTCAGCGTGTGAAATTGCCCCTTTTTCAGCGGCGGATGCAGGGTAAGAAGTCTACCTGCGTTGATCAATCCGTTGAGCCAAGCGTTGCCCGCAAACGAATACGCCATGCGCGGTGCCATATGGTTATAGTACAGACCCAGAATTTGCGCAGGCTCGTTGCCCACCACGAAATACGGCACGCGATTGGCAACCAGCTCGGGATAAAACAGCACGTAGGCAAGCGACGGGCAAGCGCACACGTTGCCGTTGCGTGCATACAGCTCCCGATACACCGTGCGCAGATCCGCATCCGAGACCTTGCGCGTGATAAATTCCACGGTTGGCAGGCTGCGCTTTGCGCCCTCTATGCTCTGCCTTGCACTCTCGGACATAAACGGGATCTCCCAGGTCAGCGCCAGCACGCGCAAGCCCTGCTTTTTTGCCAGCTCGTACAGCAGATAGGTGGAATCCTTGCCGCCCGTATAAAACACCGCTACGTCAAAACGTGATTTTTTGGCGCGCGGAAAAGTATTCATCACGGGCACAAGGCTGCGCAATCCGACAGTCTCCGATTGGGTCTGGCACATGGGGCAAAAGCCCTCGGCGTCAAATTCCATTCCCGGGATCATGAAATCGTTTGCCACGCACCCGCGGCAGAACCTAGCCTCGGCAAAGCTCTGCGGCAGCACCCGCTTTTGTTCCGCGGGCACGATCTGCACGCCGAGCAGACGCTTGACGGTACGCAGCTCGGCATCCGAAAGCGCGCAGGGCAAGCGGTCAATGATGCGGCGCTGCGCATGCGTCAGACGCACTTGGTTATCAAACAGATGCGGCTTTGCGCGCAATCCGTAATATTTCAAGCATCCGCGCTCCACCTTCCAACGGCTTTGCAGTGCATACTCCATGCCTCACTCCCCCTTTTTTCTCGTCTTTTTTCCATTATACCGCATTTTTGCGCCAATAGCAAGCCCTCGGGCGGCTTTTTTCTTGCCAAATTGCCGCCGTCCACTTGACAAGCGCCGCGCTTGATGGTATAATAACACTCGATGTATAACAAGTGTTATTTATGGAGGTATCCATGCCACCCAAAGCAAAACTGACCAAAGACGAGATCGTAGCGGCAACGCTGGAGCTCTTGCGCCACGAGGGCGAGAACGCCATGAACGCGCGCCGCATTGCAGCGCACTTAGGCTGCTCCACCCAGCCCGTGTTCTCCAATTTTGCATCCATGGAGGAGCTGCAGCACGCAGTGCTGCTGGCATCCTACCAATACTACCACAACTTCCTGCTACAAGAAGTGCAGAGCGGCAAGCACCCGCCCTACAAGGCGTACGGCATGGCGTACGTTCGCTTTGCGCGTGAGGAAAAAATGCTGTTCCGCGTGCTGTTTATGTGCGACCGCAAAGGGCTAGCGCTCATTCCCTCTTCCGACTTTTCAGAAGCGGTGGACATGATCATGCAAGCCAACCACGTCACGCGCGAGCAAGCCGAGCTTTGGCACATGGAAATGTGGAGCTGCGTGCACGGCATTGCTACCATGCTTGCCACCTCCTTTTTGGAGCTTGACGAGGACTTGATCAGCGACATGATCAGCCACGTTTACCACGGCTTGCGCACAAGACACACCGCAAACCCGTGACGTCCTCGTAGGGCGACTTTACGAATCGCCCGTCCAATGATGAAACATATCCGCGGGCGATTCGAAGTTCGGCTCTGCCGAACTATTCGCCCCTACAAACCGTTTTTATGAACAGAGGTATCATTATGAATCATGCCATTGAGATCAAAGACCTGACCAAGCGCTACCGCGACCTGGTGGCGGTGGATCACCTATCCTTGACGGTGGAAACGGGCGAGCTGTTCTCGCTGCTGGGCGTCAACGGCGCGGGCAAGACCACGACCATAAAAATGCTTTCCTGCCTGACCGCGCCCGACGAAGGCGACGCCAGCTTGATGGGACACAGCATTCGCGCCGAGGCTGCCGCAGTCAAGCGCATCATTGCGGTGTCTCCGCAGGAAACGGCTGTTGCCCCCGGGCTTTCGGTGCACGAGAACCTGGCGCTGATGTGCGGCGTGCACGGCTTTTCCAAGGACAAGAAGAGCGCCAAAATTGCCGAGCTTTCGGCGCTGCTGGGGCTGGATTCGGTGCTTTCCAAAAAGGCGGGCAAGCTTTCGGGCGGCTGGCAACGCAGACTCAGCATTGCCATGGCGCTGATCAGCGAGCCAAGCATTCTGTTTTTGGACGAGCCGACGCTGGGGCTGGACGTGCTGGCGCGCAGCGACCTTTGGGAGCTGATTCGCGCGCTTAAGGGAAAGGTGACCGTGATCCTGACCACGCACTACATGGAGGAGGCAGAGGCACTCTCCGACCGCATTGCCATTATGAAGGACGGCAAGCTGCTGGCTTGCGACACGCCGGACGCACTTAAGCAATCGGTGGACGCTGTGAACATGGAGCAAGCCTTTATTCGCATTGTGAAGGGGGTGAGCGCATGAGGATGCTGAGCTTTGCCAAGCGCAACGCCTTGGAAATTTTGCGCGATCCGCTCAATCTGGGATTTGGCTTGGGCTTTCCGCTGGTGCTGATCTTACTGCTTACCATCATTCAAGCCAACATTCCCGTCTCACTCTTTGAGATCGACCACCTGACTCCGGGCGTGAGTGTGTTCGGCTTGTCCTTTATGACGCTCTTTTCGGCAACCTTGATTGCCAAGGACCGCAGCTCGGCGCTTTTGCAGCGCCTGTACACCACGCCGCTCTCGCCCGTGGACTTCATCTTGGGTTATACCTTGCCCATCGTGCCCATTGCCGTGGCGCAAAGCATGATCTGCTATGCCGTGGCACTGCTGCTGGGGCTGACGCCCTCGGTCAATATCCTGCTGGCGCTGGTGCTGATCGTACCCGTCTCGCTGTTTTTCGTCTCGCTGGGGCTTCTGTTTGGCAGCATTTTGACCGACAAGCAGGCAGGCGGCATTTGCGGTGCGCTTTTGACCAACCTTTCCGCCTGGCTTTCGGGCATTTGGTTTGACTTGGAGCTGGTGGGTGGCGTGTTCAAGAAGATCGCATACGCCCTGCCCTTCGTGCACGCGGTGGAAATGGAGCGCGCGGTGATTGCGGGCAACTGGGGGGATATTTTGCCGCACCTGCTTTGGGTGCTGGGATACACGACAGCCGCATCGATTGCTGCAGTGCTGCTGTTTTTAAGACAAATGAAAAAGCAATAACCACAAAAGGACTGCGCAAAGGCTCCTTCTCATAAGGAAGTTAACCTGATGCACGGTAGGGGCGAACTGTGTTCGCCCGCGGGCGTTCAAAGAACGCCCCTACAAATAAGCAAAATTTGATCCGCAGAAAGCAAAGAAATAACCCCGACAGATTTTTAAGGTCTGTCGGGGTTCGCTGTTATTGATGATTATTTTCTTTCCATTTGAACATTTCCTTGAAGTCATTGTAACAGGTCGGACATATCCAATAGTAATTATCTTCTGTTGTATATCCCTCGTGTAGCGTATCGGGATAATCGGAAAATTTCTCCCAACAAAATTCGCAATGATCGTGATCCCATTCTTTCTTTGGTGCTTTCCATTTGTGAAAATATAATGCTTTACCTGATAAATAATCTTCTTGACCTCTTAATCTCCAATCATCTTTATCTATCATGAATATATCTCCTTTGGTTTTATCGCCAGTTTCGCCTTTGTATTACAAAGGCACAGGGCAAAGCCCATACCCCTTGTAGGGCGGTGCCTTGGTGCCGCCGTGTCCTAAATTGCGGCGGGAGCAAGCCCCCGCCCTACGATGTAACCCCATTATAACACAAATCGGCAGAAAAAACAAGTGTTTTCTCTGCCGAAATCTGTTTGTAGGGGCGACCATTGGTCGCCCGTTTTTTTGCGGTTGTTTGCGGGCGATCAATGATCGCCCCTACGAAGAACCCAAACATCCTTATGAGAACGAGCCTAAGCGCAGTCCTTTTTTATGTCTCTTTTGAAGGTTTTGATCCATTTTTTCAAAAGTTTGCGCAGGCGCGCCCCAAATCTTAATACCTTAAATCCCGCCCGCTTTCATTGACATCCTTTTTTTCGTGTGCTATGATGGCATTGTAAAACCTCTTATCACATCGGCGTATTGCCGGGAAAGGACGTCTTGTATGCAACTGTGGACTCCCGAACACACCAAAACCCTGCTGCCGGCCTTGGTCGTCATGCTGGCAATATCGGTTGCTTTGCACATCTTTCTAAAGCACAAATCCCTGCGCGTGCGCCTGATTCCCATTCAGGTCGTAGCCGTGGCATTGGTGATACTGGAAATCCTGAAACAAGTCATTTCCTTTTCCAAGGGGTACGACCTTTACCACATTCCGTTGCATTTTTGCTCGCTGGTCTTGTTCGCGCTGCCCACTTTCGCCTTTTATCGCGGCAAATATGCGCGACAGGTGGCAAGCATTGCGGTGGGGTTTACCTCCGCCGTATTCGTACTGACCTCCATTTACCCTGCTCTGATCTATAGCGCGTGGGATATTCAAAATTACTGCCAAAGCTTTTTTGCATTCCATACGGTAACCTTCCATAACCTTGCCATGTTTGCCTTTATGCTCATTGTGGCGCTGGATCTCTACCGACCGCGCAAGGGCGATTGGAAATACCCCGTATTCTTTATCGGAGGGTATTGCATTGTAGCTGCTATTGTTTCCCACCTCATTGACACCAATTTCAACAACCTGTACCGCTGTAACGTTGAGCCCTTGGAAAACGTGCGCCTTGCCATGGTGGACGCGATAGGCTACGTGCCCACCCAGATAGCGTACGTGCTGATCGTCACCTGCCTGGACATGGTCTTTACCCTGGGCGCGTACCACTTCTACCGCCTGTGCCACCGCTTGGTGTGGGGCAAAAATCCCCAAGAATAATCCATGCAACAACCATAGGGCTGCTTTTTGAAAAGCAGCCCTTTCGTATAAATAGATACCCTGCTCACCTCACTTTTCCTTGACAATCCCCATAATCTATGCTACAATCAAGGTAGCCGTACGGGAGTCGAACCAAGTTGGTTTTGACGAGCAGATTTTCTCGATCCCTTTATCTTTCCCCTTGGACATATTGCCTATATGCCCTGCGGGAAAAGCTTTTGGGCTCAAAAAAATCTGCTGCGTCAAAACTGC